>JBJTUF010000291.1:0-2564 GCA_046080565.1 Cuspidothrix sp.
CATATTGGTTAAACCCATTTCATCCCGTACCCGTTTCATCGCTTGACATTCTAGGGCGAAACCTTCACGATAACGAAGGTCATAGTAACGAGAAGCACCACGCCAACCGATCATCGGGTTTTCTTCTTTGGGTTCAAATTGTCTACCACCCAAGAGATTTGCATATTCATTACTCTTGAAATCAGACAGACGGACAATTACAGGTTTGGGATAAAATGCTGCGGCAATTGTACCAATCCCTTGCGCCAATTGAGCAATAAAGAATTCAGCTTTATTTTCATATTGGGCTGTTAATTCGCTAATTTTATATTTAGCGAGTTCGTCTTCTAATTTGTCAAAATGTAATAATGCTAAAGGATGGGCTTTAATATGGTTAGCAATGATAAATTCCATTCTCGCTAAACCCACACCATCATTAGGAATTGCTGTTAAACCTAATGCTTCTTCAGGATTACCCACATTCATCATAATTTTTGTGCGGGTACGAGGCAAATTATCTAAAGGTAATTCTTGAATTTCAAATTTTAATAAACCAGCGTAAACTTGACCTGTTTCACCTTCAGCACAGCTAACAGTAATCTCTTGTCCAGTTTGTAAAACTGTGGTCGCATTACCACAACCAACTAATGCTGGAATTCCCATTTCTCTGGCAATAATTGCCGCATGACAGGTTCTACCACCGGAGTTTGTGACAATAGCACTAGCTTTTTTCATAATGGGTTCCCAGTCTGGGTCTGTGCGGTTGGTAACTAGGACTTCTCCTGGTTGGAATTGATTAATTTGATGTACATCAAGGATGACTCTGGCTTTACCTTGACCGATCATTTCACCAACACTACGACCTGTTAATAAAACCTGGCTTTTTTCTTTGAGTTGATAAGTTCTGAGGACGGTTTTTGATTTTTGAGATTGAACTGTTTCTGGTCTAGCTTGGACGATAAATAATTCACCAGTTACGCCATCTTTTGCCCATTCAATATCCATCGGTGTTGGCATACCTCGGACTTGGGAATAATGATCCTCGATTATACAAGCCCATTGAGCGAGTTGTAAAATTTCTTGATCATTCAGAGCAAATTGAGTACGTTCTGATTCAGGAACGGGGATATTTTTAGTTAATTTTGACCCACCCAGGTCATAAACCATTTTGATTTCTTTTGTTCCCAAACGTTTTTGGAGAATAGGTTTATATCCTTGTTTCAAAGTAGGTTTAAATACTAAATATTCATCTGGGTTAACTGCCCCTTGAACTACGTTTTCACCTAAACCGTAAGCGGCGGTAATTAAGGCTGCATCTTTAAAGCCTGTTTCCGTATCAATGGAGAACATTACGCCAGAGGATGCTAGGTCAGAACGTACCATTTTTTGTACGCCGACGGATAAAGCAACTTCAAAATGATCGAAACCTTTAATTTGGCGATAAGAAATGGCGCGGTCTGTAAATATAGAAGCAAAGCATTTATGGCAAGATTCTAATACGCCTTGGAGTCCATGAACATTGAGATATGTTTCTTGTTGTCCGGCAAAGCTGGCATCTGGTAAATCTTCTGCTGTGGCACTGGAACGCACAGCAACGTCAGTATCTATACCGTATTCTTGACAGAGACTTTGATATGATCGAGCGATCGCTTCTTGTAATTCTAAGGGAAATGGAGTTTCTAACATTAATGATCTGGCTTGTTTGCCACATTCCCGCAGATTATCCATATCTTCAACATCTAAATCTGCAAAAATTCTTCTTAATTTGGCTTCTAAACCAGCAGTAGTAATAAAGTATCTATAAGCATAAGCAGTTGTCGCAAACCCCGTGGGAACTTTTACCCCCTTGGGACCGAGTTGTTGAATCATTTCCCCTAAAGAGGCGTTTTTACCACCTACTAGGGAAATATCTGCAATTCCAACAGAATTAAAGGGTAATACTAAAGCTTGTTGGGAAAGCTGGCTGTTTTCTTGGTTGCGTGTAATTTCCAGCATATTGTTAGATTCCTTAAATATCTTTGTGTTATTTAATTCAGAACCTTTGGGTAGGTTGCTCTTTTCCTTACCCACTATTTTTATACATTGGGATTTTGAGGATCTTGTGAGGATATATTTACTGATATTTTTTCATTGCTAAGAGTAGGAAAAAGTCTTTGACAGTAAATACTTAATCATCTGTAAACATTTATAAAGCCAGAGGATTGTTCTGTAAAGTTCTCTAGATTTAACCTTCTGGTTTCAGCATTCCATCTGACTCAGGGCGGAAGACAGGGGGCATTTTGTCTACCTAAATTAGCAGGGTTATTTCATTCTAGATTTAAGCAACGAATTTAGGTGTTTTCAGCCATTGTGAGATGGAATTCCTGAAGCCTAAAATGACGCATTGTCGTAAATACATAAAATGTCAGATTTTAGAATGAAACAGCCCTGCCTAAATTAGTATTAGATCCAAAAGTTAATATAGTCCAAATTGAGGATAGTTGGAGATAGGATTGTAAACAAATATAGGGATAATATGGCGAAATATTACATAATATATTTTTTTTGTAAATATCTTCACAATATCCTCATATTTAAGAGTTAAG
>JBJTUF010000292.1:0-52210 GCA_046080565.1 Cuspidothrix sp.
TCTAACACTTTCTGGTATATTTCACTTATCATTTTACTCTGTTAGTTCATATTTACTATTTATTACTTATCTTTTTTTGCTCCCACATTCTGTATCTCTTACTACATAAGCTTTTTCTCCTTCTTGTCCCCCTGTCAGAATTGTTGCTCCTAATCAAGACAATACAATAAAACTTTGGCGTATTGATGGTAAAGAAATAAAAACCATGAAAGGACATAAAAATCCTATTTGGAGCATCAGTTGTAGTCCTGATGGCAAAAATATCGTTACGGCTGATTCAGGAGGTGTCCTGATTATTTGGAGTACAAATGGAGAACAAATCAAAACATTTAGAGCGAGTAACCAATCTATTTTCGATGTTAGTTTTAGTCCAGATAGTCAATTAATAGCGACTGCGGGAGGAGACTCTACCATTAAACTGTGGAATTTAGATGGACAAGAAATAAAAACTATTGGTAAACATGACAATTATGTAATTAGTGTCAATTTTAGTCCTGATGGCAAGATTATTGCTTCTACCAGTGCTGATAAAACAGTTAAATTATCGAGTATTGATGGTAGAGAATTGAAAACTCTAAAAGGACATAACAATTCTGTTTTTAGTGCCAGTTTTAGCCCCGACAATAAAATCATAGCTTCTGCAAGTGCTGACAATACAGTTAAACTTTGGTATATTGAAAATAAAGAACCAAAAACTTTAATGGGACATAATGATTCTCTTTGGGCTGTAAATTTTAGTCCCGATGGTAAAATTATTGCATCAGCAGGAGATGATCAAACTATTAAACTTTGGAATTGGGATGGTCAACTAATTACATCTATCAACACAAATATTAATAATGAATGGAATCGAATTTGGACTGTTAATTTTAGTCCTAATGGACAAATAATAGCTACTGCTAATTCTGATAAAACCATCAAACTTTGGAACTTAAAGGGAGAAAACATAAAAACTTTCCCAGGTCACAAAGATCAAGTTACAGATATTAGCTTTAGCTCAGATGGTCAAACTCTAATCAGTGCTAGTTATGATGGTACTATCAAACTATGGAATATAAATGGTCAAGAACTGAGAACATTTGTAGGATATGGTGGGAAAATTCGCAGTATTAATTTCAGCCCCAATTATCAAACAATTATCTCTGGTCATAATGATGGAACAGTCAGACTTTGGAATTTAAAGGGAGAAAACATAAAAACTTTTAAACGACATCAAAGTTATGTAACAAATGTTCAATTTAGTCCTGATAATAAAATAATTGCCTCAGCTAGTCAGGATAAAACTATTAAACTTTGGAACTTAGATGGAAGAGAATTAAAAACTCTTAAAGGTCATACAGCACAAGTTACTAAACTTAGTTTTAGTTCTGATAGTAAAATTCTTGCTTCTGCTGGTGCTGATGGTACAATTAGACTTTGGCAAATCACAAATGGTCAAGAGATCAAAACTATCGAAGGAAATGGATATTCTTTCTGGAATCTCAGTTTTAGCTCTGATAATAAACAAATTGTTTCCGTTAGTGATAACGGACTGGTAGAAATTTGGAAAGCCGAAATTCTAGATTTTGATCAGTTAATTGTGAAAGGATGCAACTGGTTACATAATTATCTAAAAAATAATTATCATGTAGAAGAAATAGATAAAAATCTTTGCGATAGTTTTGAATAAAAATAATACTTTTCATCTATTTATCTCAAACTATTGATTTTTTATACATCCCTGCGTAAGAATAAAAATCTATAGGATTCCTATATTTCATTCAACAAAAATTGATATGGAGTTAATTATGAAGCGTCGTGAATTTTTAACCTTAGCAGGAATTAGTTGCAGTGTTAATTTATCATTCTCTTCTCAAATTCTTGCTAAGTCATATAATCCCAAACAAAGAACTAATTTTCATACTCAAGGTAGATATTTATATGACTCTTTAGGAAATAAAGTAATTCTGCGAGGAGTTAACCTACCATTACTAGATGACTGGAATTTTCCGCGAACTGATAAACTAGCAGAATTAGCGAAAACAGGAGCTAATGCTGTTAGAATTCAATGGTATAAGAATTATGGACAATCTAGTCGTCCTGGTTATTCAATCAAAGATTTAGATAATTTTCTGGGCAAATGTAAAGCTAGTCAAATTATTCCCATATTAGGTTTATGGGATATCACTTGTAATTCTGATGTTAATTTGTTAAATACTCGGTTAATTCCTTGGTGGACTTCTGACCCTGTACTTAATGTACTGAAAAAGCATCAAAAGTATCTAATTATTAATTTAGCTAATGAATTAGGTTTTTATCGTTGGACAAACAATTCTACAGTTGCATTAAATAATTTCAAGAATTCTTACAAAACTGCTACTACAAAAATCCGGCAGCATTTACATTTACCGATTATGATTGATGCACCAGATTGTGGTACTTCTATTGAAGTTTTTCCAAAAATTGGTAAGGAATTAATTGATCATGATCCTGATCATAATCTTTTATTTAGTGGTCATAGTTATTGGGCTGCTTATGATAGAATACCATCTCTAAAAGCTGCTATCAATGCCAATTTACCCATTGTTTTTGGTGAAGTCGCTAATAAGCAAGATGAAGAAAATGAAGGGAAAACTCTATATTGTTATTGTGACCTTGATGGTAGTCATCAAAATCATTTACCCCAAAATGGTTTCACCTATCAAGCATTTCTGAGACTGTTAAAAGATAAGGAAATTGGTTGGTTGGCCTGGTGTTGGTGGAAGGATAATTGTACAAATCGGCAGATGTCTGAAAATGGGAATTTTTCTAGTCTTACACCTTATGGAAATGATATTGTGAATAATGCAGTTTATGGTTTGAAGGTGACAGCGAAAAGATCATCTGCTTTTAAGTAATTTATTGAATCCTCTGTTTCACTAAATCTACGGCTAACTGTATTGCTGCTTTCATACTCGTCGCGTCAGCAATACCCTTACCTGCAATATCAAAAGCTGTTCCATGGTCGGGTGAAGTCCGCACAAATGGTAAACCAATGGTAGTATTTACTGCGCGATCAAAAGCCATCAACTTTACTGGAATTAAGCCTTGATCATGATAAAGTGCTAAGTAAGCATCAGCAGCATTTGTCACTACAGAATTGCCATACCAAGCTTGACCGGGTTTCACCCACATTGTATCGGGGGGTATGGGGCCTTCTAGTTTGAAATAGGGACGTTTTTGGCGTTCTGATTCCAACCAGGGAATTAACCAATCTATTTCTTCTGTTCCCAGTTGTCCCATTTCGCCACTGTGGGGATTTAAACCTGCGATCGCAATTCTCCCATTGATAATCCCAAAATCATTTTCTAAACACTCCACCAGCAAATCTAATTTTTTTGTTAATAATTCTGGTGTTAAAGTTTGAGATACTTGACACAAAGGAATATGTGTGGTAGCAAGTAAAGCCCGCAGACTCCAACCAGTAAAAGGCGATCGCCCCACAAACAACATCCCAAACCTTTCTATACCAACCTTTTCGGCTAACAGTTCCGTTTGTCCCGGATAATTATAACCTGCCGCTTTCCAAGCAGATTTAGCAATAGGTCCGGTAACAATGCCATCAAACTCACCTACCAGAGTTCGAGATATAGCAGATTCCATATAAGCAAAACTAGCCGCACCACTAGCACCATTTCCCACACCTATAATAATGTTACCAGCACCAGGAACATCAATCATAGACAAATCCGCAGGATTAGCCAACGGGGAGGAATTATCAGTATTTTTATTGATATTCTTATAAGTTTCAGCAAGTAAAGTTTTACTACCTACTACCACCACATCACAGTTTTGAGTCACTTCTGGATCTGCCAAAGCCTTTAGAATTACTTCAGAACCAATACCAGCAGGATCTCCCAGCGTCAGAGCCAAACGTGGACGTTTATTTTGAGTTGTCATTTGTCATTTGTCATGTGTCAGTTGTTAGGGGGATGGGATTTCCGCGCCCATCCTCAATTATCATCCCTAAATTGGTTTAGAATTATTCACAAAGGTCTAATTCAAGAGTTCTCATAGACCTACTTTACAAAAAATAAGGAGAATTACAGCAAATGGGCGGCGAGATCTTAAATGCAGCTATACTATCTTTCGGTCTAATCTTCGTAGGTTGGGCGCTTGGTGCTTTGTTACTCAAAATTCAAGGCGCGGAAGAATAGAAGCAGGGAAGCAGGGGCGCAGGGGCGCAGTGGGGCAAAAGGCAAGAGGGCAATAATTTCATTCTTCATTCTGATAGCGCCCCATAGCGTTAGCCACACTACTGAACTCCTGAACTCCTGACTCCTAATTTTTGATTAATAAATATGTAAAGTTTTATTTCCATAATTCTGTTAAGATTCTTTTCATAAACATTAAAATATATAACCAGCCCCATGACATTATTAATAGTTGGTGCAACTGGCACCTTGGGAAGACAAGTGGCCCGTCGCGCAATTGATGAAGGCTATAAAGTCCGTTGTCTAGTTCGTAGTCCTAAAAAAGCGGCTTTTCTGAAAGAATGGGGCGCTGAATTGGTTAGAGGAGACTTGTGTAAACCGGAAACTCTTCCCGCAGCATTCGCCGATGTCACCGCAGTTATTGATGCTGCTACTTCCCGCGCCACCGATTCCTTAACAATTAAAGAAGTAGACTGGGATGGTAAAGTCGCACTTATTCAAGCCGCTAAAGCTGCCGGTGTAGAAAAATTTATTTTCTTTTCCATATTAGATGCCGATAAATACCCTAATGTACCGTTAATGGAAATTAAACGCTGTACAGAAGTATTTTTAGCAGAATCCGGTTTAAACTATACAACTTTACGTTTAGCTGGTTTTATGCAAGGCCTAATAGGTCAATATGGTATACCGATTTTAGAAAAACAACCCGTGTGGGTAACAGGCACATCCTCACCTATTGCCTACATGGACACTCAAGATATTGCTAAATTTGCTATTCGAGCTTTGAGTATGCCAGAAACCGAAAAGCAAGCCTTTCCAGTTGTGGGAACACGAGCTTGGAGTGCTGAGGAAATTATTAATCTTTGTGAACGCTTGTCAGATAGAGACGCAAAAGTAACACGAATGCCCATTGGGTTACTAAGAACTGTACAAAGTTGCTTACGCTTCTTTCAGTGGGGATGGAACGTCGCTGATAGATTAGCTTTTACGGAAGTTTTAGCTAGTGGAAGAGCTTTAAATGCTGAAGAAATGGACGAAGTACATACTATTTTTGGCTTAGACAAACAGGAAACAACCACACTAGAAGCTTATCTACAAGAATATTTCAGCCGAATTATGAAGAAGCTCAAGGAGTTAGATTATGAGAAAGCTAAAATGAAAAAGACGAAAACTCAAAGAAGCCCCTTCAAACAATCTTCCAAAGCTAATAGTCAATAAATATGAGATTCATAGTTACATTGGAAAAAAATGTGTAACTATAGGATACATAACAAGCAGCCGTTAAAATTGGATATTTGAGTGTGCCGAAAGTAGGCATTATCTACAACGATGTTAAACCAATAGCGAGTAGCGTCGCTATTGAATTAAAAGACAAGTTCATCTCTGCCGGCTGGGATGTCTATATCACTGCCAGTATTGGTGGTATTCTAGGCTATTCTCAACCAGATAGTCCTGTCTTCCATACACCCATTGAAGGTCTTACGCCCCCTGGCTTTGACTCGGAGATGAAATTTACAGTGGTGTTGGGAGGAGATGGAACAGTATTAGCAGCATCTCGCCTAGTTGCCCCCTGTGGTATTCCCATGCTCACAGTTAATACTGGTCACATGGGATTTTTGACAGAAACCTATCTCAACCTATTACCCGAAGCCATAGAACAGGCAATGGCGGGCGAATATGAAATTGAAGATAGAGCTATGCTCACCGTCAAAGTGCTACGGAGAGGCGAAGTAATCTGGGAAGCCCTTTGCTTAAACGAAATGGTGTTACATCGAGAACCTTTAACTTGTATGTGCCATTTTGAAATTGCCGTTGGTAAACATTCCCCAGTGGATATTGCAGCAGATGGGATTATTATTTCTACACCAACAGGTTCTACTGCTTATTCATTAAGCGCAGGAGGCCCAGTAATTACTCCTGGTGTACCTGTATTGCAGTTAGTACCCATTTGTCCCCATTCCCTAGCTTCTAGGGCTTTGGTGTTTCCTGATAGCGAACCAGTTAATATCTATCCAGTCAACATTCCCCGATTGGTGATGGTGGTAGATGGAAATGGTGGATGTTACATTTTGACAGAAGATCGAGTATATTTAGAGCGATCGCCCTATAGCGCCCGGTTTATTCGTCTCCAGTCACCGGAATTTTTCCGGATTTTGAGAGAAAAACTAGGTTGGGGTTTACCCCATATTGCTAAACCTAATTCTGTAGAATTGCCTTAATCATCGGTAGTGAGTAGTTATGGATAAAAACTTTTCTATTTAAGTGTTTTTTCCAGAATTGCTGGTGGGAAAATGGTATTGGGAATGATTCAACACAAATCAGAAATCATCCGATTGTGGATTTTCGATTTTAGATGGTTAAAAAGTGAGTAGAGAAGCTTTTTATGTATAAAATCAGTCTTTATTCTGACTTCTGTGTTATGTGTTCTGACATCGCATCATGAATTTAATTTCATAAACATCGACAATTCCCAATTCCATTACCCCAACTGCTATGATAGCTACCCAGAATCCTGCTGTTTTTGTTTTGGTGATTGAACCAGATGAAACTTTAGCTAATCAATTAGCTTTTGACTTACAAGAAGCTGGCTATGATGCCATAGTCACCCATGATGCAGTTCATGGATTACAATATTGTCGCACCAGTCAACCCGCTTTAATTGTTATAGACCGAATGCTAGTGGGAGAATCAGGACTGACTGTATGTAAGAATCTTCGCAGTCTTGGTAATCGTTCTCCTGTATTGGTATTAATGGCTAGAGATACAGTAGATGATCGCATAGCTTGTTTAGATGCTGGTGCTGATGATTATCTTCTTAAACCCTATCGTTCAGAAGATTTTTTAAAGCTAATTCGTCTCTATCTCAAACCTGATGTTGATACTACAGAGCAATTACGCTTTGGTGATTTAGTTTTGGATATAGGAACACGACGCGCTATTTACAACAATAAGTCCATTGACTTAACCATGAAGGAATTTGAACTCTTAAAATTTCTCATGGAACATCCCCGCGAAGTTTTAACCCGCGAACAAATTTTAGAAAATGTTTGGGGTTACGACTTTATGGGTGAGTCTAATGTGATTGAAGTATATATTCGTTACTTACGTCTCAAAATAGAAGAAGAAGGGCAAAAACGCCTCATTCAAACTGTGCGTGGTGTAGGATACGTACTCAGAGACTCCTAAAATCCATAAAACGACAAATAATCACAAATATGTGGGCAATTTTGCATAAATTAAGTAAAATAGTCAAAATCTAAATCCCAGCCAATCAGTTAATTAGTGATTTGGCAAAAAGCAATGGATAAAATGACTGTTTTTTCTCTATTCCCTATTCCTCATTCCCGGTATGACTTATGATTTCTTGGCTCAGTTTATGTTCAATATTACTCACTATCTTCCTGATAGGTTGTTCACCACCCACAACAGCTAAATCTCCTTTAGTGACAGCAGATTCACCAGTACCAAAACCAGTACATCTAGGTCAAAATCTTCCAATTTCTGCTGAAGCTACTTTTGGGAAGAATATTAAAATTCAATTAGAAGTAGCACAAACACCAGAACAGCAAATGATGGGTTTGATGTACAGACCAGCTTTACCAGATAATCGAGGAATGCTGTTTGTTTTTCCCTATCCACAACCAGTAAAATTTTGGATGAAAAATGTACCTGTATCCTTGGATATGGTATTTCTTTACAAAGGTGTAGTTGAGTATATCCAAGCTGCTGCTCCTCCTTGTGATAGAGAACCCTGTCCTACTTATGGACCAGATATAGCCATAGATCAAGTAATCGAACTGAGATCAGGACGAGCAGCAGAACTAGGTTTAAGCAAAGGAGATCAAGTAAAAATTGATTTTTTAAATGCGGGAATTTCTAAATAAACAGGCTCAGAATCTTCTTACCAGCATTTAGTTTAGATATAGCAGAAGTCTTTATTCTGAGTTTTTATCTGATTCTGATCGAGTATTATTTTGTGAAAAAAACTATTACTTAACCTAGCATAAATAACGATTAAGAGGTTAATATTTAACAGTAGCCCCAATAACATCGAATTTTATCTTTTTCAGTTCAAATCACGACTTAAAAGCAGAGCGATAAAAATCTCTCTTTTGATGCAAGTGTAAATAGTCGCCAATATTAGGACTATAGGCTGTAAAATCTTTACTACTTAATCCCAATTTCTGGAACTAACACATATCAGTGCGTATATTACCGTTTATAACGGATATTATCACCAGCCTTGTCTAGTTCAGATTTGATATTAGGTTAATGGAGAAAATGTCATATTTCTCACGCAACCTACAACTTTTGCTCTAGTGACAATAAGGTAACTGATAATTCCTTGAATATACAAACCTCCGAATTTATATCGGGAATCAATCCACTACAATTAGCAATCGGATGATAACTAAAATACCGATTATAAAATCCTTACACAATAAATATACCATCTATGATCATCAATTCTACGCCAGGGGGTGAGCTACAAATGACGCCATCAAGATATTCACGGTTAATTAATTTTCTTCAGGAAGATTTGGCAATTTCTACTGATTCTCTAGCTGTAGCATTGCGTCATCGTGATCAAGATCCTGGTTCTTTAACAATGACTCTTTGGCAGTATGGACTAATTACTCTAGAACAGTTAGAACAAATTTATGATTGGTTGGAAACGGCATAGGAATAGGTGACAGGTGACAGGTGATAGGTGACAGTTAAGAAGGAAGAAGTAGCAATTACCCATTACTGATTACCGATTACCCATTACCCACTACCTATCTAATGACTATTATCCAAAAACTTTTGCTGCTGCTGCTATACCAGCACCGGGAGTGAAGTTATCATGGCCAACTTGTGGTAAGACTACTTCCAGAGAAGCGATACAGCTAAGAATATCTCTATCGCTGACAAAACCCAAGTGACCAATACGGAAGATTTTGTTACTCAGATGGTCTTGTCCGCCAGCTAAAGCAATATCAAACTGTTTTTTCATCAAAGAACGAATTTTATCTGTTTCGATGCCAGGAGTTGCTACAGCAGTAATGGCAGGACTGGCGCATTCATCACCAGCAAACAAGGATAAATTCAATGCTTTCATGGCTGCACGGGTAGCATTTTTTTGGCGTTGATGACGAGTAAAGATTGATTCTAAGCCTTCCTTCTTCATCATGCCCAAGGTGGTATGTAGTGCCACTATTAAGTTAACTGGGGGAGTAAATGGAGTGGTATTTTTAGCGGTGGCTTTGCGATATTTACCTAAATCTAAATAATACTTGGGTAATTTGGCGGTTTTGTAAGCTTCCCAGGCTTTAGGACTAACGGAGACAAATCCTAAACCGGGAGGAATCATATAGCCTTTTTGAGAACCGGAAGCGACTACATCTAAACCCCAAGCATCTACAGGAACGTTGTAAGCACCGAGACTGGTGACAGCATCAACTATGATTAAAGCCTCTCCATGTTCTTTAACATGGCGGTTGATAGCTTCTAGGTCATTAATGACACCTGTTGAGGTTTCGCTGTGGGTGATAATGACTGCTTTGATTTCTTTGTTGGTATCAGCTTGGAGTTTAGCTGCAAATTGGGCTGGGTCTAAGGGTTGTCCCCATTCTGCGGTAACGGTTTCTACATTTAAACCAAAGGCTTGGCCAACTTCAACCCAACGTTCACCGAATTTACCATTAGAACCAACTAAAATGCGATCGCCTGGAGACAGAAAGTTGATGATTCCGGCTTCTACTGCACCAGTACCACTAACATTTAACATCAATACATCACTTGTGGTCTGGTGTAACCATTTGAGGTTTTCTGTCACCTCTCCCATCATGGTACTAAATTCACCAGTCCGGTGGCCTATGGGATGTTTGGCCAATGCTAGTAAAGCCGCTTCTGGTACTGGGGTTGGGCCAGGAATCATCAGCATCAATTTATTGTCCATGTTTGTGTCCTAGTTGAAAATTTCTCTACGATACAATAGTTTATTAGTAAATCTTATAGTAACGCTGGCAAAAAACCCTGCTGTTTCAAGGCAGGGTTAAGAAATATGCGTTACTCAAGAACAATCAACTTTATCCGCCAAATGGTTGATGGACTAACGATGATCAATGACTATGGAGGAAGCTTGAAAAGCTTCTTCTAGTCGCTTTTGTTGAGAAGCAGCTTTTCGCAGGGTAATAATCAGTTGATTGACTTGGTTCCGTAGGTCTTGGTTATTACCTACCGCACTCATGGTTTGCTTTTCTAAAAGTTGAAGTATAAGTTCGTAATGGATAGGAGATGGTAAAGGAATTGGCTCCATGTAGTTTATTCTAAAATTGCAGTTTGGGGATTTTCTATTTTTAACTAAGCAGGTTAGCATTTAAGATTGTCGTTTTGCCTTTTGCCTCTTGCCTACTTCCACGAAAAGACTTTTTGGTATATACGCTAGTTAAAGTTTAGATAACCCCCAATTAATTGTTACACAATAAATGAACAATTGCAGTTAGGCACAAGGGAAAAGGTTGTGATTAACTAAACAGATTTGCGATCGCTAATTGAGGATCTGCTTGCTTTACGAGTGATTCCCCAATCAGTACAGCAGAAGCTCCTGCTGTTTTCACTACACTTAAATCATCCGGGTGATGTAATCCTGATTCACTAACTACGAGAATATTTTTTGACTGTAATTCTTGACCTCTAGCTGTTAATAATTCACAAGTAGTTTGTAAGTCAACGGAAAAATCTTCCAGGTTGCGATTATTAATTCCCACTAAGGAAACTCCATCTAAAGCTAATACCCGATCTAATTCTTCCAAATTATGGACTTCTATTAAAGCCGCCATTTTTAAGTTATTAGCAATTTTAATAAAGTATTGCAAATCTTGATCATTGAGAATAGCAGCTATTAATAAAACTGCATCTGCGCCATGAATCCGCGCCCAATACATTTGGTAAGGATAGATGATAAAATCTTTACATAGTAAAGGTAAATCTACTGCACCTCGAATTAGAGACAGATTTTCAAAACTACCTTGAAAAAATTTCACATCTGTGAGAACGGAAAGACAACTAGCACCACCTGCTTGATAAGATTGAGCGATCGCTACTGGATCAAAATCTGCCCTAAATACCCCTTTACTAGGAGAAGCTTTTTTAACTTCCGCAATTAAAGCTGGGTTGGTTTTGCCATGACGCAACGCACCCACGAAATCAAGCACAGGTGGTGCTGTCAGGGCTTTTGTTTGCAATTCCCGCAAAGGTAATCTTTCCCGGAGTTGTTCAACTTCTGTTTCTTTGTGCCAAACAATTTCTTCTAAAATATTATTTGGCTGTGCATCTTTTACAGCAGCTTGATACTGGATTACAGAAACATTGATAATAGGACTAGGTGAACGACGACGAATTTGCATAGTGGTCAGTTGTTAGTTGTTGGTTGTTAGTGGTCAGTTGTTAGTGGTCAGTTGTTAGTTGTTGGTTGCCAATAGAGTTAAGATAAGCGTTTAACTTGGGAGAAAGTTCATCAATGATTGGCTTGAGCCTATTTACTTCTTCGTTTGTTAACAGATTTCGTTTGTAAGCTCGTCTTAACCAATGTCTAGTTTCATTTAAAGAACCTCTCGCCATTCTAACGAAACGGCGATTATCCTGAAAGTTATATCTACCACAACCTTCTGCAATATTTGCACCAACACTATCAACAGAACGTACTATTTGCTTACCAATTGTTGCTTTAGGAAATTCCTGCCAATGAAGAACAATGTTCCAAATATCATCAGCCAGTTTTTCTGCTAATTGGTAAACTTGTAAATTCTCGAAGTTAGATCTCGCCATTTATTCAACTGACCACTGACCACTGACCACTGACCACTGACCACTGACCACTGACCACTAACCACTGACCACTGACCACTGACCACTGACCACTGACCACTAACCACTGATTAACTAACTAGCGCTCGTTTGTAAGCTTCATCTAAGACTTCTGAAAGTGTGGGATGAGCGTGAACTAGGTAAGCTAGACTTTGGATAGATTGACGGTTAGCCACGGCGGTGGCGGCCTCGTGAATTAAATCCGAGGCGTGGGGACCAAAGATATGTACACCTAAAACCTCGCCCGTATCCTTACGGTAAATTACCTTGGCCATACCCTCAGCATCTTTTTCTGCTAAGGCCTTGGAATTACCTTTAAAGTAACTTTTACTAGTGGCAATTTCAAATCCTTCCGTCAGTCCTAAAGCCTCGGCTGCTGGTTCTGTTAAACCTACATAGCTAACTTCTGGATGGGTAAAAGCGGCGGCGGGGATACTGCGATAGTCAACTTTTTTCTGACGACCGAGGATATTTTCCACAGCAATAATACCTTGGGCGGATGCAGCATGAGCTAACATCATTTTGCCTGTAGCATCACCGATAGCCCACAGATGGGGAACTACTTCCTCTCCCGATAATACGGACATATTATCATTCACAGGAATGAAATTGCGGCGGTCAAGTTCTACACCAACGGATTCTAGACCGAGATTTTTAGTGGCGGGAACCCGACCTGTAGCCACTAAACAAGCGTCAACCTCCAAAACTTCTAAATCTTTTTTGGTTTCAAAGTCTGCCAATTCAATTACTACTGGTGAACCAGGAATAACTTTTTTGGCGTAGATACCGACTTTGGTTTCAATATCACGGGGGGTAATTAATACCCGTTCTGCCAATTTAGCAATATCCCGATCAAATCCCGGCATTAATTCGCTCAAGGCTTCAATTAAGGTGATTTCACAACCTAAAGCGGAGTAAACATCAGAAAATTCTAAGCCGATGTAACCACTACCAATAATTGCTATCCATTTGGGGAGAGTTTCTAATTTAACGCCTTGGTCGCTGGTAAAGACAGTTTTGCCATCCACCTCAATTCCTGGGGGAACGAAGGGGACAGAACCGGGGGAAAGGATGATATTTTGGGCGGTGATAGTTTTTTCACCTTTATCTGTGGTAACGGTGACTTTTTGTGTCCCTGCTACTTTGCCTCTACCCCGGATAATATCCACTCCTAAGCGTTTGAGGCTGTTGGTGAGATCTCCTTGTATTTTGGAGACAAGGTTGTTAGCATGATCGGCGATCGCTTGCCGATCAAACTCGACATTACCAATTTGAATTCCCAAAGACTTAAGGTGGTGGGCATTACATAATTCTCTCACCTTTCCTGAAGCCGCTAGTAATGCTTTAGAAGGAATACAACCTCTGTTGACACAAGTTCCCCCCATATCTCCAGCTTCAATAATTGCTGTTTTCTGACCGCAACTGATAGCGTGTAAGGCCGCACCATGTCCACCTACACCAGCGCCGATAATCACTAAATCGTAATCAAATCCAGAACTCACTTTTATTTCCCCATTTCCTTGGGCTATTTTTTCTTAACTTAACTTTTTTGTGAAACTTTCTCAAATTTACAAAAAATAACGGAGTAGAACTTCCGTCTCTCCGTTATTTTTCGTCAGTCTGTAATCAGGCTTGAGCTTACTTCAGAGCAGCTCTTAGTGTTTTTAGTGTTCGACCAATTTCCAGGAAATCTTTGTCCTGTGCGAGTTTTTGCAAAACTACCGGACTGCTTTCCAAGATAATCTGGTTATAGGCATTAATAGCATTGTTGAGTTTATTAATGTCCACATTTGACGCTGTGTTAATCTGGGCAATAGTTAAACTATTTTTGAGAGCCTTTGTGCTGGCTACTAATTGCCCTTGTGGTAACTTAGCCGAAGGTCCAGTACCGACTAAAAGACCAGCAATATTTTGCAAGAGGGTATTTACTAAGGTTGGAGAAGCACCTGCGGCAGATAGAGCCGAGGTAAGTTGTCCCAATGCCGCCGGGGCCTCTGCCGCACTGACAGCAAGGGCAACAACTGTAGATGTTCCTTGATCACCACCTCCAGTAGTACCACCTCCAGTAGTACCACCTTCAGTAGTACCACCACCAGTAGTACCACCTCCAGTAGTACCACCACCAGCAGCAGCACTAATTATATTAGCCGCAGCCACATTTATCGCTAGTGTTGCCGCAGGTGTAACCGTAATACTTACCACACCAGCAGGACTAACAGAAACACTGACACTAGGTGATGCAGCTACTGGTGGCGCGATATTGATGATTGGTTGTGAAAAAACAGTAGCACTTGAACCAGTTGTTGCACCTCCGCTTAACGACCCAGCAGGTCCTTTACTGGGTGAATCAACGGCTGATGGTGGTGAAGCTTGAGCTATGGGAGTAGGATATTCACTCAGAGTCCCCGATTCATTATCATTTGTGGGTAAAACTGTAGCTTGGTTTGGTGGCTGCCAACTCAGGAAAAGTAGGGGACTGACACCGAGTAGGGCAAAAAGAAAAGTTCTGATTTTTAACATGGTAATTCTTTAACTATTGAAGTGTTTATTTAGGTAAGAAATTGAAACCATAGCCTACACTGAGAACAAATACAGTACCACCTGGACTATTATCTGTCAGATCAGCACCCTGGGCATTAATTGTCAAGGGAATAGTAGGCACAGGGACAAAGGAAACCCCGACGTTTAAACCTACACCACTCCAACCTAGACCCACACCTATCTGGGGGTGAACTTGCACACCGACTCCAGCCAACACACCGATACTGTCAGTACCTTGTCGGAAGTCACCACCACCTGCTCCTACGGAAAAGGAGATGGGCATTCTATTGACTAGGTTGTTAGGCTGTAGGAGAGAGTATGTTGTCACCACACCATAGGCGCTGGAGGGTCTAACACCCTCATTACCATACTGAGCAAAGGTCTTCCAGCCAGCAGCAACGGCTACTTGATTGTTGCCTTTAGCATAGACGACTCTATGGGCTTTGAGGTCAAATGTACCATTCTCACCAAAGTTTTTGATGCTGCCTATGTTGTAGGAAAATTCCAACCCAATGAGTTTTTGGGCATCACCCAAACCAAAACCTGTGGTTATACTTCCGTCTATTTCACCATTTCTAGCTTTACCGGCAGTCGCCCCTGATGCTCCTATGAATGCGTCACCCCAACCAGCCCCGAAAGCACTGGGAGCGCCAAAGCTGAGTCCAGGTGTGTAGATTCGTTTCACGGGCGCGGGTTTAACCAGTGGTTCAATCAATAAATCTTGGCGTAATTTATCAACATCGCCAGAACTGTTCCCCGTTGGTGCAGGAGTTTCGCTTTGGGCTGTGATCTGGGGCTGTTTTGGTTCAATAATAGATTTTGCTGTTTGTCCTAGTGCTGCTTTTTCCGCTACTACCTCTTGTAGATCCGGTAAATTGTTTTCTAAGGTAGTTTGATTAGTGATAGACTGATTGTTCTGTGTTTGATCAACTACTGGATCTGCCGCAGATGCTGGGCTAAGTGCGATCGCAGTTGTGAACCACAGATAACTTAAAAGGGTTGTTCCTACAACTTGTACCCAATTAAGCCGTAGCACCATAGACAAAAGTTTTGCTTTTTTCAACGTTCCGACTCCCCACAATGTTAGTTCACGTTTAAATTTGTATGCAAATAACTCCACAAAAACTTAGTTATTCCAGTTTGTTGCTACCAGAACTTTCATCCAACGCCCTGCCAAAAATAAGCTGTATCAGATCTTACTAGCATAGGCTTAGGGTGTAATAAGTTTACTCGTATGTGTACATTTTGTTACATACTTTCTCAAAAATTTAGCTACTACACAGCACTCATGTATTTTTCTGAAGTTATTAAAATTATACCATCTATAGTGCCAATGTCCAGACAAAAATGAATTTTTTACAAGAATTAACTCCTCTGAGAATATTTGGCATCTATGGTATATGCTAAATTTTTCTTTGGGGTAGTTTTCAGAGGATAATATTATTTGATTTTAATAATTCCCAAATCAGAATTGAGTAAATCATATTCTTTATAGATTTATAATTTATTGGATAGTGATTTTTAGTATAAAAATTAAAAGTCTGAGATATAAATTTTTAGATATAAATTGTAAATTAATTATGAACAAACAAAGTATCAGACTTTTTAGAAAAGTTGGCTATCTGAGTATAGCTAAAGGCAATATTAATATTGGTGGGCATCACAATATAGCAATCCTATTTGATTTATGAATGGAATTTTAAAACGAACCGCTCCAGACGCATAAGGCACAGAAAAAAGGTGTTCGTATCCTATTTAGGATTGTTATACTTCAGATTTAAGGATTTACAAGATGGGGTTATAGATATTCCCATGAATGTTATTTTCATCTATTATTTGTTGGGAGCATCCCAATTTTCCAAAAATAACTTCGGCAACACCAAAAACTCTCTTCTTCCTTCTTACCTTTGTGTCCTTTGCTCCTATGCTTTCGGCAGGGTTTGCGAAGGTCGTTCGTTCATTTTATGTCTTCAACTCAAGCAAAAAATCAACTTACACATTTGGGATACTCCCTATTTGTCTAGTAAGGAAGCATGGCGTAGTTATGCAAATTCCTCACAGAAAAAGCCTTTATGGGTAAGAGTTGAGCAGTCCTAAACCCCTAGATAAACCAAATCGGACTCCTATATCAATAGACATTTGGAGGAAAACAATGTAGAGATGTTGCATACAAGGCTATACAAGGGTTTCAAACCACCCATCTTTAATTTCTGGAGATGTCTAATGTTTTTATTACCTCTGAAGGTCAACTGGTAGAATATCTACCTAAACTAGATTATTAACAAGTTGGGTGAAAACATCATGAATGATAAAGAGTATATCAGACAAGCGGAAGCTAATCGTGTAGAAGTTCTCAGTGAAGCATTACCATATATTCAACAATTCGCTGGTCGGACGGTGGTTGTTAAATACGGTGGTGCAGCGATGAAGGATAGCAATCTCAAGGATAAAGTTATTCGTGATGTTGTCTTTTTATCTTGTGTTGGTTTGCGACCAATTTTAGTTCATGGTGGTGGGCCAGAAATTAATAGTTGGTTGGGTAAACTGGGAATTGAAGCACAGTTTAAGAATGGTTTGCGGGTAACTGACGCACCAACTATGGATGTGGTGGAAATGGTGCTAGTGGGGCGTGTCAATAAAGAAATTGTGGCACTTATTAACCAAGCTGGGGGTATGTCCGTAGGACTTTGTGGTAAAGATGGTCACTTAATTACTGCCCGTCCTCAAGGTGAAGAAGGAATTGGTTTTGTCGGTGAGGTGAGTAATGTGAATATCAAAATTTTAGAAACCCTTTCTAGTAATGGTTATATTCCGGTGGTTTCCAGTGTAGCGGCTGATGAAACTGGACAGGCATATAATATTAATGCTGATACTGTGGCGGGGGAAATAGCGGCCGCTTTAGGAGCAGAAAAGTTAATTTTACTAACTGATACTAGAGGAATTTTAAAAGATTATAAAGATCCATCTACTCTAATTCCTAAAGTAGATATTCGGGAAGCGCGACAATTAATAGCTGATGGTATCGTCAGTGGAGGAATGATTCCCAAAGTAAATTGTTGTGTGCGATCGCTCGCTCAAGGAGTTAAAGCAGCACATATCATTGATGGCCGTATTCCCCATGCTCTATTGTTAGAAGTATTTACAGACGTGGGTATTGGAACTATGATTCTTGGTTCTCAGGTGCGAGGATCATAGAAATATTAGGGGGTAGGAGGCAGAAAGTAGGGGTCAGGGAGTCATCATTAACAGTCAACCGTCACCCGTCAATAAATAACTAACTAATGACAACAGAAAGTTTAGAAATTGCTAAATCTCGGTATGAAATTGGCAAAGCTGCTTTTGAAAATGGTCAATATCGAGAATCTGTACAAAGTTTAGAACAGGCCAGCGCCCTATTAGGAAAAAACACTCGTTTAGCTGGAGAAGTAGAAATTTGGTTGGTGAATGCTTATGAAGCTGCGGGACGTTCAGAAGATGCGATCGCATTATGTCAAGAACTTAGCCGCCATCCCCGTTATGAAGTACGTCACCAAGCCAAACGCCTGGCCTACATTTTAAAAGCCCCTAAACTTAATCGTCCTAAGGAATGGATGACAGAAATTCCCGATTTTGCCACTATTTCTGAAAATAAATCTCAAATAATTATTGCCGCTAAATCCAACAAATCTCCATCTGTTAAACAACCTGTGGAAAAAGAATATATTGATTTGAGTACAGTCAATACTCAAGATAATAATTTTGTTTGGGTAGCTTTAATTGCTGTAGGTTTCACAATTTCCTATTTAGTTTGGTTAAGTTTTGCGTAAAAATATGCTGATTGTACCTATAGTACAAGGCAAGAGGCTTTGTTGCAAAAGGCAATAGCAAAAACCTTGCTATGATTAGGTTTCAAGGATCAATTATGTCCTAATTATTTTGGCTACAGCTATAATACCAATTCTGTATGAAGATGCACACAAAAATACCCTCCTATAGTCTCCTCTTGTAAGGCTATTGTGTACACACAAGTGATCGAATTGAATCAAACCCTCACCGCATCGCTCCATAAATCCCCCAAGTTTGGGGGACTTTGAAATTCTTATTCCTCCAGAATTGGGGGTTAGGGGAGATCGGCAAATGTATAAAGTCACCATCTAAAACTTTATGGCTAACGCCACGCTTCGCTATCAAACAACCTCTTAGATACGGAATAAATTCCTCTCTAGGAACTTTGAATTATTCAGTGCGTTGTACATCTTACATTTCACGGCACTAATTATTAAATCAGGAGTAATTAACTCATGAATGTATCTACTGTAGTTAATAAAATCTCACAATTAATTAAATCTACATTTTTTTCCATTAGCAATATCAAACCCATTGTAGTTGTTTTCATTTTTGTCGCATTAATGTTATCTGGATGCGTCAATTATGATTTAGGCATAAACTTTAACAGTACAAATAATGGTCAATTAGTACAACATATTCAATTATCGGAAAAAATAACTATCTTTAGTAGTGATTATATATCTGAATGGTTGAAAACCTTAGAAAATCGAGCTAAAAGATTATCAGGTTCAGTAGCAAGAGTTTCTGCCACTGAAATAATTGTTAAAATTCCCTTTACGAGTGCTAAGGAGTTACAGGAAAAATTTACGGACTTTTACCAAAATAGTACATCAAATGACGAGGATGACTCACAAATTTCTAATATTAGTTCCAATTTAATCGCCGAAGATACTAACTTTTTTCTATTTTCAAGAAATCATTTAGTTTATGATTTAGATTTGCGTTCATTAGGAATGTTTACTACTAAAGGGGATAATTCTCTCCTGAATTTAGACTTTAGTTTAAGTACACCTTGGGGAATGAAAAACATTAACAATAATGAAAATATTTTGCAACCAGAAAAACACGGTAATGAATTGATCTGGCATTTGAAACCAGGTGATATTAATCATATAGAAGTAGTTTTCTGGCTGCCCAATTTTCTGGGAATTGGTACTCTGATAATAATTGGTTTTGTGTGGCTAGGAACTTATCTTAGGTATACAGTATTACCAACCCCTAAAACACAAACTCCAGGTCTTCACCTGTAAGGGCTTTGAGTTTGGAGGTAAAAGATTCCGTGCGATCGCTCTGCTGGGGCATAAAGCGACCAATAGGCGGATGATTGGTAGTTCCTGACAGCATTAGCTGTGGGGCTGAGGAAGGGGGTAAAATCTCCTCCATAACTTCCTGTTGCTTAACATGGGTCTGGGCTGTAAAAGTAGCAGATGGGGAAATAGGAGGTTCTGTATAAGAATCTCTGCTCTCCTCTGTGGACTGTAAATGATTATTTATTTCGTATTTATAACTAACTTGGGCGGGTAATAACTGAGGATAGCCAGGATTTTCTGTCCTGATGTCCTGTTTAACTGGTGGTAAAACTGGTAGGGAGACAGAAGAAGTGAGTCTTTCAGGAAATTTGCTACAAATCATGCGTTCAAATTCCATATTAAAGTGATATGTAGCCTCTCCCTTACGCCGCCAGAAGGTCAAGATTTGCTGAACAGATATAGCTTTATAACGACCTTGATACAAAGCTTCAATCACTGCTAAATGTAACCAATGCAAGGGATAGTCTTCTTGCCAAATTTTAATCAACTCACTAGCATGAAATCCGTTCAGATCAAAGCTGTAGTGAGTTAATAACTTGGCTGCTAGTTCGGCCGGAGCCGCAAAAGTTGGAGTTACCGGGGCTGTTGTTAACATGGGCTGTGAGTGTTAGGCAATAGGTATAAACATTTCACCCATCGCATTTAGCCTAACGTACTTTTAGCTACATGAATATTTTTTTTCATGACCAGCAAAATAGATAGGCAGTGTTTTCCATTCTACTTGTCAATTGCTGATATGCAAAACAACATAAGGTGAGTTAATGACTTTTGTCCGCTGACTCGCTACTAATGCCTGATAAACCATAGCGGCAACTTCCGCACGGGTGGCTTCCCTGGTAGGTGCAAGCAAGTTCGGATCGGGATAATTGACAATTATTTGCTGTTGGGTAGCTATGGTAACTGCTGTCCGGGCATATTCGGGAATTTTATCTTGATCAATATAGGTAATGGTTTTTTGTTCATTTGTTAATAGTCCTAGTCCGTTAACTAGGGAGACTATGACCTGTAACCGTTGGACGTTTTGGTTAGGGCGGAAAGTGCGATCGCTAAATCCTCCCACAAAACCACCTCTAGCTGCAATTTCAATGGCATTAGCCGCCCAAAAATCCTGGGGAATATCCGTAAATTCTGGCGATGGGCGTTTGGCTGGAGGGCTAAAAGCAGCCGCAATTAAAGCCGTATATTGGGCGCGGGTCATGGCTTGATCCGGTTGGTATGTACCATCAGCAAAACCTTGGGTTAAGTTCATACTAACTAAGGCGCGAATAAATGGTTCTGCCCAGTGGCCGACAATATCAGAAAAAGAGGGAATCTCTGTCTCTGGTTTGACAATATAGGCAGATGGAAGGGGATTTTCCAGACCCATGGACACCAATGCTTGGTAAATTAGCACTGCCACCTCAGCGCGAGTGATTTCCCGTAGGGGTTCTAATTGATCTACTTGGGGATAATTAACAACTAATAGTTTTTGCGTAGCCACTGTCACTGCACTGGTAGCATAGCTGGGAATTTGTGTGCGATCGCGGTATACCATCAACACATTAGGATTTCCTCCACTCAGATTTAAACCATTAACAATAGAGACTAGGGCTTGAATTTTCGTTAAATTATTTTCCGGTCTAAATGTCCCATCGGGAAAGCCTCTTAAAAAGCCCCGATCTGCTGCACTAGCTATGGCTTTAGCCCCCCAAAAATTAGATTTAACATCTTTGAATCTATCTAATTGATTACTTGGTGGCAATTGAAAAGTCTTGGCCATCAAAGCCGCATATTGGGCGCGGGTAATGGGTGTGGCTGGTTGAAAAGTTCCATCAGGAAAGCCACTAATCAACTCTTTACTCACCAAAGCTTCCACAAAAGCAGCCGCCCAATGTCCCTCTAAATCAGCAAATCGCGTACTTACACCTATTTGACTGGGAGTGTCCGCCGTCGCCGCGATCAAATCTATTGCCCCAATTACCTGAGTTAAACTTAACTGATTGCCCACGGACATGATTTTTTCTTCGGTGACATTTTGTAAATCGAATTTACCCTGTTCTCGAAAAATATTGTCCGCCGGATCTTGGGGATTGCCCAAATCAGGAACAGCACTACCATTAATTAATAAACCACCCTGGGTATTACTTGTAATCAAATTGCGGCGTAATACTGGTTTAGCATCACGAGAAAGAGCGATCGCTGTCCCATTCGCCGAAAGTTTATTATTAGCGACTAAAGGAGCAGCAAAATCACTAATCACTATCCCCAAAGAATTGTTTTGAAATACATTCCTTAGCACTTCCCCTTTACTATTCTTGGCTATGGCTAACCCACTTACTTTATTGTTAATAAATAAATTGTCCACAATGCCCGGTTTAGCATTGCCAGTCGTAAAAACTCCCTCTCTAGAACAGTTCTTGAAAGTGCTATTAGCTACCGTTGGTACAGATGACTCAATCCAAACCCCTGTACCTTTAGCACTAGGATTAATCACAGTCACACCTAACAGACTCGCATCACCTAACAATAATAAAGTGATATTTTGTACTCCAAAACTTGGACTTTGATAGTTTCCACCGCCAGAAATAATAATTGCCTGACCTTTATTTTCCTCATTTCCCACCACCAACACCCCCGCCGGAATCACCAAGGGAAATACTTCTCCATTGGCAGTACTATAAGTTCCATTACCCAACTGAATAATTGTCGAGGTTTTAGCCTGTTTGATAGCCCGGGAAATACTTTTTAAAGGACTGTTACGAGAACCCCTATTAGCATCATTCCCGGTAGCAGGATTAACATAAATTGTCGCTACAAGACTAGAGTTAACCATTGATTGTTAAACGTGTATGGTTTTAACGGTGACATCCATAAATAATTAACCATACTTTTGACACACTCAAAATTTCAAGTCTGTAATTCTAGTCGAAAATCTCCCTTATCCAGAAACCTAATTTCCCAAATAGAACCGCCCCTACATTCTCATAGATGGAAGTGACCCAACAATAAACCCCAAATTACACCCACAGAAGATAAAGGCCATAACCAAACCCCTACCAGCAAATAAGGCGAAACTCCCAAAATCCGATCCAAAACCACCTGGAAATTCAATGTTAAAATGGGATAGTGTCCGAAATTCGTTCTCCCAGAATGATGATTTGTCAAATAGGGGCTACCAAAAATGTGTTCAGGAACATGATAGAAAAAGGTAGAAAGAAAATCCACAATCATTAGTAACAGACAAGCAACAGCGATCGCTTCAACCACTTATAATCTTATATACACCTAAAAACCGATAGATAAACTGTTTTTTTATCTTACTTATACAATCTTCTATCGAACCCCGAACCCATAAGTCAAGATTTAGTTAACATCGCTACAAATTTAGGTTAAATTATCTATTCGCGAAAAAGGCAAGAGGCAACATGAGTAATGAAAATTTATCTCCCTAACTACCAATTACCAAAGAGTGTATTAAAATGCCAAAATGGAAACTAACGACAGAATTTACATTTGAAAGCGCCCACTATATCAAAGACTATAAAGGTCCTTGTGGGAGAATGCACGGACATAGTTATAAAGTTAGAATAGAAGCACAATCAGCAACCTTAAATTCTTCAGAATATTGTCCCCATCCAGTCATGGTCGCTGATTTTAGAAGTTTACGTTGGGCTAAAAAAGATGTAACCCAAGGTGGACTAGATCATTGTATTTTAAATGAGGTTTTGCCTCCAGAATATGAAACAACAGCAGAAATGATTGCTAAATATATTTATGATGAAACTAAAAAACGTTTACCAATTAATATAAAACTTAAAGTAGCTGTCTCAGAAACTGCTAATTCTTGGGCAGAATATGAAGATGATTAAACGTAGAAGTTCAGGACTATGGCTAAGGAAAAGCTGCCCTATCAGAATGAAGAATCAAAAATGAAGAACATTTTTATTTTACCTTTACTATTACTAATTAGCTGAATTAAGCATGGCAAAATAGGTCATAATAACACAGCCAATTTTCATGTATAGAACTTAAATAGTAGGAGATAGTAACAGCCAATATTGCTAAAAGCAGAGGCATTACTGTAACTAACTCTAACTTACCTTTTTTGACTACTTCCCAACAACAGATTATAATCACTACAGGCCATAAGATAGTAGTGATAATACACATAATAAAAGATAAGAATTTATCCTCTGGAGAAGATGTTGGATGACTCAGAGAAAAGGTTAACCAATTGGTAAAAAAATAGCCAGTCATGATCACATAACTAATAATTAAAGTTAACTGAATTTGATTCATAACAACTCAATTCTAGAGTATAGTAATCCTACTTATTGCTGTTTTATTAGCTAGGTCTACACTGGTATAGCATAAATATTAAAAAAGCGGCAAATAAAATGCAACACTAATTGTCCTCAAACTCACATAATTTGAGGTCAATATCATAAATACCTCAGAAGTAAGAAGCTAAAATTAAAAATACTCCCTATTTAATATAGTAATGAACACAGCGATGAGGATATCAATTAATCATCAAACTCTTGCAACAGCAGAATTTAAATCCTGAGTCCTGACTCGCTGACATACTAGCAAAAATCTACTCACGGAAACTTACATTTGGTAGTTAGCAGAAGTTCGATAACTATAACCAAGAAAAGAATCTTTTTGGATGTGTTGTTTAATACTATCAAAATCTATAAATTCATCAGCCACATCAATTAAATGACTCCTTCGGAGTGCTTCGCTATCGCTAGTTGAGCTTTGTAACCCAATTACTTCTACTCTAGCACCCATACCACTCACTGCATTTACCGCATAGGAAAGATCACCATCACCACTAACTAAAACGGCAGTATCATAATAGGGTGCTAAGGTAATCATATCTACAGCGATTTCTACATTCAAATTTGGTTTTTTGTAGTTGTTATCTGGAACTACACTCATATCTTTAGTAACTACACGATAACCATTACGACGCATCCACAACAGAAAACCCTGTTGCTTTTCATTCCCCGTACCCATTCCTGTATAAAAAAAAGCACGTAATAACCGTGAGGTTTTGGTTAAACGACACAACAATTTGACATAATCAATTTCAATACCTAGTTGTAAAGCTGCATGAAACAGGTTTAAGCCATCAATAAAAATTGCCACTCGACCACGATTATCATCTTCATTAAAGGTGCTGCTATTCGCTGAATTAGCTTCTTTGCCTTTGATGTTGGCTTTTATGGCAGGGCCGTGCCAATGGGGTTTTTCCTTAAGTTCTTTATATTCGTTTGCTTTTTTGCTAAGATCATTAGGCTGCATTGATACCTCTAAATATTAAACTAAGGATGTTGTAAGTAAATTGGCAATAGCTCAATAGTGACTAATTCGTTGATCATCTCCTGCTAGGATCAATACCTATCAGATAAATTTTAGCCAATTTTTTCTCAGGAATATGATATTTTGCCGTTTACCTGCATATACTTTACACAAAATGCAGATTTTTGGGAAAAATTCACTATTTATATAAATATCCTCTGGCATTCCTCATAACTGGAATGCTTTCTTCCTTGTCTTTTTATTCTCCAACGTACCATTTTAGTAGCAACGGACAGGGAAAAGATGCAATTAAGAAAGAAAAGCCTTGCTTGAAAATTGAATAAACAAAAATATACAGTCCTGTTCTTATTTATAAGAATATCAACTAACAATTAAACAAGATAATGTTTTTCGTCTTAATGCACAGCTAAATGTTTAGACTTGTCTTGACTTTATATAGGAAATATTTAGCAGTACATTTTTAAGCAAAATGTAGTTAATTTGGATACTTCTAATTTTAGTTTGGTATAAGTATGCTTATCGCTAAAGAACTTGTTACCAAAACCTTATATACTATACTAAATTTTGATAAGCTTGAGACTTATGTTAAGTAAGACACCATAAACTATTAACTCCTAGATTAAATACTAGGGTATCTATAGTTTTTGAGGTTTAGTAAAAACTAAATCCAGTATCATCAAAAAATCTGAACTTGTGTGTGGTGTGAAAATCAAACGAGGAGTGAACAAAATGGATTTACGTGGAGATGCTTTGCAAATCCTCAAAGATACTAGTCGAACTTTTTATATTCCAATTAGTATTTTACCATCAGGATTACAGGAAGCGGTAGCATCTGCATACTTATGTATGCGGGCAATTGATCAAATTGAAGATGATCCAGAGTTGGATAATGGGACGAAAAAACACCTGTTGCAAAATATCAGTTTGACTTTACAAGCAGGAGTAGATGGTTTTCCTCTGGATGCTTTCTCTGTAGGATTTAAAGGATACGAAAGTTCTTTACAAGAAGTCAGCCTACGCATTAGAGAATGGTCAATACTCGCACCTGAAAGCATTGCTCCTCGAATTTGGGATGCAACGGCGGCTATGGCTGATAGAATGGCTTATTGGGCAGATAAAAACTGGAAAATAGAAACAGAAGCAGATTTAGATCGTTATACTTTTGGTGTGGCGGGTGCAGTTGGTTTATTACTTTCAGATTTATGGAACTGGTATGATGGAACTCAAACTAACCGGACTCAAGCCATCGCATTTGGTAGGGGTTTGCAAGCTGTAAATATTCTGCGTAATAATTCTGAGGATTTAACTCGCGGGGTGAACTTTTTCCCTGTGGGTTGGAATAATCAAAATCTTCAAGAGTACGCCCGTCGCAATCTAATCTTAGCAGATGCTTATACTAATTCTTTACCAGATGGCCCAGCTTTGCAATTTTGCCAAATTCCTTTGGCTTTAGCCCATGGTACTCTAGATGCTTTAGCTAATGGTAAGGAAAAACTCAGTCGTAGTGATGTTGTTTCACTGATTGAAAACCTCATGGGTGTGAATGTTAAAGCTAGTTAGATAATGGGTAATAGGTTATGGGTAATAAATTATTATTATCAATCACCAATTACCAATTACTAAAATAAAAAATTTGTGTGTGGGAGATATTCATGAAAACTACTTTATTTCTAAGTCCACCATCTTTTGATGGGTTTGATGGTGGTGCGGGAGCGCGATATCAAGCCAAACGAGAAATTACTTCTTTTTGGTATCCGACTTGGTTAGCACAACCTGCTGCTTTAGTTCCTGGGAGTAGATTGGTTGATGCGCCTCCCCATGGGCAAACGGTGGATGATGTGTTAAAGATTGCCAAGGATTATGAATTGGTAATTATGCACACTAGCACTCCTTCTTTAGCTAATGATGTCAAGTGTGCTGAAGCTATAAAAGCCCAAAATCCCAATGTGCAAATTGGTTTTGTGGGGGCGCACGTTGCGGTTTTACCAGAGGAAACTTTACGGGAAAATCCGGTAATTGATTTTGTTTGTCGCAATGAGTTTGATTATACTTGCAAAGAATTAGCTGAAGGTAAACCTTGGGATGAAATTAAGGGTTTGAGTTATCGGGATCATTTGGGAAATATTCGCCAAACGGAAGAACGTCCTTTAATTCATGACTGGGATTCTATGCCTAGTGTGTTGCCAGTTTATGCCCGTGATTTGGATATTAGCAAATATTTTATTGGCTATTTGCAACATCCTTACATTTCTTTTTATACCGGGCGGGGTTGTCCAGCAAAATGTACTTTTTGTTTGTGGCCACAAACTATTGGCGGACATTTATATCGTCATAAAAGCCCTGATGCTGTAGGTCGAGAAATGGCTGAAGCTAAGGAGTTGTTTGGGGATAAGGTGCGGGAATATATGTTTGATGATGATACTTTTACCATTGACAAACATCGAGCGATCGCTATTAGTGAACATCTCAAACGACTCAATATAACCTGGAGTTGCAATGCACGGGCTAATTTAGATTATGATACACTCAAAACTCTACGGGGTAATGGTTTAAGGTTATTATTAGTAGGTTTTGAATCTGGCAATCAACAAGTTCTCAATAATATCAAAAAAGGTATTAAGCTGGAAGTGGCGCGAGAATTTATGAACAATTGCCACAAACTTGGTATTACTGTCCATGGGACTTTTATTATTGGGTTGCCCATCGAAACTAAGGAAACTGTAGAAGAAACTATTCGTTTTGCTTGTGAATTAAGCCCCCATACGATTCAAGTTTCTATTGCTGCGCCTTATCCTGGTACAGAATTGTATGCACAAGCGAAAGAAAATGGTTGGTTTGCCAATGACTCTTTAGTGGCAACTTCGGGTATTCAAACTTCAACTTTGCAATATTCGACTCTTTCCAGTGGAGAAATTGAAGATGCAGTAGAAAGAATGTATCGCAAATTTTACTTCCGTCCCAAGGCTATTATTCCCATTGTGCGCGAAATGCTAACTGATAGACAAATGTTAGTACGTCGTCTGCGGGAGGGTAAGGAGTTCTTTGGTTATTTGAATGAACGTCGCACCCAAGCGGCTGCACACGCGCAACCTAAACAAACGGCTGTGGTTTAAGTCTGAATCAGGATATTCAGGATTTCAGAATTAACAAAATTGGGAATGAATTAATCGTAGGGGTTTAGCAATGCTAAACTCCTTGTATTATAAGCAGGAAAGAACAGAGTAAAGTCCCTCAAAACTCGTTTTTCAGTATTGCCTATTCTCTACATTTTAGAAATCTGTAATTTTCACTACTTTTATGATTTTTTCAGGGGTTCTTCATAGACGGCAATATACATAATGATTCTGTTAGATATTTGTTAAGAAAAGTTACACATCTCTTAACAAAAGGAAATATTTCTTATGGTGGTTTCCAGTCAGAAGAATAAACCACATGAAGTCGTCATCATTGGTGGTGGCTTTGGTGGACTATATGCAGCAAAGGGTCTTGCTAACTCCAATGTAAATGTTACTCTCATTGATAAACGGAATTTTCACTTATTTCAGCCGCTTTTATATCAAGTTGCCACAGGTACTTTATCACCTGCTGATATTTCTGCACCATTGCGATCTGTATTTAGCAGCAGCAAGAATACAAAAGTTTTGTGGGGAGAAGTAAGTAATATTGATCCTAAAGCACAACAAGTTTTTTTGGGTGATCAAGTCCTCTCTTATGATACTTTGGTTGTGGCTACAGGTGCAAATCATTCCTATTTTGGTAAGGATAATTGGAAACAATTTGCTCCCGGTTTAAAAACTGTGGAAGATGCTATAGAAATGCGTCGGCGGATATTTTCAGCATTTGAAGCAGCAGAACAAGAAACTGACCCGGAAAAACGCCAAGCTTTGTTGACTTTTGTAATTGTGGGCGGTGGTCCAACTGGGGTAGAATTAGCGGGTGCGATCGCAGAATTAGCATACCAAACCCTCAAAGAAGATTTCCGCAACATTAGCACCTCAGAAGCGAAAATTTTATTATTGCAAGGGGGCGATCGCATTCTCCCACACATTGCCCCAGAATTATCAAAAGTAGCAACAACATCTTTACAAAAGTTAGGCGTAGTTATCCGCACACAAACTAGAGTCACAAATATTGATAATGGCGTTGTTACTTTCAAACAAGGTAATGAATTAACCGAAATTTCCTCTCAAACTATCTTGTGGGCGGCAGGTGTGCAAGGTTCGGGTATGGCAAAAGTCCTAGCCGAAACCACGGGTGTAGAATGTGATAAATCTGGCCGTGTTATTGTTGAACCAGACCTAACTATTAAGGGTCATCAAAACATTTTTGTGATTGGAGATTTAGCCAACTTCTCCCATCAAGATGGTAAACCCTTACCTGGTGTTGCACCCGTAGCTAAACAAGCCGGAGAATATGTAGCTAAATTAATTCAATTACGACTTCAAGGTTATACTTTACCAGAATTTCATTACAATGATGTCGGTAGTTTAGCCATGATTGGGCAAAACTTAGCAGTTGTAGATTTAGGTTTTATCAAACTTACTGGTTTCATTGCTTGGGTATTTTGGCTAATTATTCACATCTATTTCTTAATTGAATTTGACACCAAAATAGTAGTAGTAATTCAATGGGCATGGAATTATATTACTCGCAACCGTCGCTCTCGATTAATTACTGGTAAAGAGACTTTTGTTCAGCCACAAACTATTAACAATAGTAATCCTTACAAGGCTACAGAAACCAAGCAGCCACTCAATGTCTAGGATGTTTGTTTTTTTCTTCAAATATATAGCAGTCTGATTTCGTTGATGTAGGGGTTTAGCAATGCTAAACCCCTTTTATTGTATTATTCTCAGCAGAGAAAAGCCCCATAAATCCACTGCCGCCGTGACTTCCAACTTTGGGGGTAATATTGGGGACTTTGAAATTTTTATTCCCCTAGAATTGGGGTTTAGGGGATATGAAAACCTTATGTTGTTGAGAAGGTACAACATAAAAAACATATTAACCAGAAATATTTATAAGACTTACGCATTTTAACGAAATGTAGGGGTTTGAGATTGCTTGCTTACATCGTAATGACAGTATTTGAAGTAGGTTTTGTGTAAGTCCAGATTTAAAGATATTGCTTTACCAAAAATATTTGAATAAAGAGAACTAACAGATAAAAAACTATAGAAGATAAATTTTTAAGTGTTATTTATATTATTTGAGGAGAACCAATATCAACAAATAATATTGATTATGTAATTCAAAGTTGGTAGTGAGGAATTTATTCCTCCTTTCAGGAGTGAAGTCCTCACTACTAAGTTGAAGGTAGAGACAATTCATGAATTGTCCCTACATTGTTTTTTACCTGATGTCTATTACAGTTGGGGGACAAACTGAGACTTATCAGGAACAACTGTGTACTCAGCCACAATTTGTCTAAATTCGTCGCCGTCAATGGTTTCTTTTTCAATTAATAAGTCCACTAGACGATCTGTAAGGTTACGATTTTCCCGCATAATTTTCTTAGCGGTTTCATAACATTCTTCTACTATTGTTCGCACTTGTGAATCTATCCGACAAGCGATCGCTTCGGAATATTCAGATCGGGTTGTCCAGTCTCTACCTAAGAAAACCTCACCTTGTTGGCTTTCTAATGACAATGGACCTAAATCGGACATTCCGAAACGAGTCACCATTTGTCTGGCCATACCGCTTACTTGTTGTAAGTCACCACCAGCGCCAGTAGTTACTTCCGCAGCACCAAAAATGATTTCTTCTGCTGCACGGCCACCCAAAGCACCAGCAATTCTGGCTTTAATTTGGGAACGGGTAATTAGACCTTGTTCCTCATTGGGCATAAACCAAGTTAAACCCTGTGCTTGTCCTCTAGGAATCAAAGTTACTTTTTGCACTGGATCATGGTCTTTTAAAACTGTACCCACCAAAGCATGACCAACTTCATGATAGGCAATTAACCGCTTACTCTTGCTATCTACCAGGGGAGTACCTTCCATCCCGGCAACTACGCGGTCTACAGCATCATCAATTTCTAATAAAGTGATGCCTTCTTTACGTCTTCTGGCGGTGAGAATAGCTGCTTCATTTAAGAGGTTAGCAAGATCCGCACCACTAAAACCAGGAGTTCGACGAGCGATCGCTTCTAAGGATACACCAGGATCTAACTTCTTATTTCTGGCATGAACTTGTAATACTTCCAAACGTCCTTTAATGTCTGGTGCATCTACAGTTACTTGTCTATCAAAACGACCGGGACGCAACAAAGCCGCATCTAGGACATCAGGACGGTTAGTAGCAGCAATAATAATAATGCCAGTATTGCCTTCAAAACCATCCATTTCCGTTAATAATTGGTTGAGGGTTTGTTCTCTTTCATCATTCCCACCACCAATACCTGCACCCCGTTGACGACCCACAGCGTCAATTTCATCAATAAAGATGATACAAGGAGCGTTATCTTTTGCTTTCTTAAACAAGTCGCGGACACGGGAAGCACCCACACCCACAAACATTTCTACAAACTCAGAACCAGAAATACTGAAGAAAGGAACACCAGCTTCACCAGCGATCGCTTTTGCAAGTAAAGTTTTACCAGTTCCAGGAGGCCCAACTAACAAAACACCTTTAGGAATACGCGCCCCAACGGCTGTAAACTTTTCAGGTTGTTTTAAGAAAGTTACAACCTCTTGTAATTCTTCCTTAGCTTCTTCAATACCTGCTACATCATCAAACTTGACACCAGTTTTCGCTTCCATTTGGAAACGAGCGCGGGACTTACCGAAATTCATCGCTTGTCCAGGTCCACCGGGAAGATTATTAGAACGACGGAACAAAAAGAATAATCCCGTAATCAATAATACAGGGAAAACTAAATTACCCAAAAGTCCCCAGATTGCACCATCATTTCGCATTGGATGGGCATCAAAACTAACTTGGTTTTGTTTTAGCTTTTGGATTAATTCAGGCGAATTTACAGGCAAATCTACACGCCAGCGTTGAGTCCGGTTTTCGATATCAGGATCATTAGCTTCAATAATGGCAGTTCTACCACCATCATAAAGATCCACATTGATGACGCGGTTTGCGTCCAAGTATTCTAGAAAACGCCCGTAGGTCATGCGGGTATTGGCTGCATTTCTACCTGTATCCGCAGGAGCGCTCGCAAAAGCACCTTGCCAGAAGAAAAAGCCAATTACCAGAGCCAACACCGACCATAGTGCTACAACTCTCCAAGAGAATTTCATCTTTAATTTGCCTCTAAATGTCAATATGCTATACAACAGATATCTGGAGTATGATTTTTGTGATTATAATGATTAGCGTAATTAATTTTATTAAAGCGACAAACTAACTTGTCACAGCAATTAATCACCAATATCATCAGCATCATAGAAATCATCATTCAGACGAATAGAATGTGATGTTTTATGGCAGATCCACGATTTTTACAAGAATCTTAATTAAACTTAACCTAATTCTAATACAAATTTGCCCTAGAAGCACAAGCTCAGGGTAAAAAGGTGTCAGTTGTCAGGAGAAAAATTTCCTTCTTCCTTCTTCTTACCTCTGAACTCCTGATAGCGAAGCGTGGCAAAGCCATACTCCTGAATTCTGCTATATTACTTAACTTCTGTAATTTTTAACGTATAGGGTAGATATTCTTTTTCCTTGTAAGAACCAATCCAAATTTGATAAGTTCCTAGTAGCCATTCTCCAACAATACCGGGATTTTTACCATCAAAGTCATCATTACACCAAACTCCACCAGGACCCTTAATAATCATGGTTGTATCTGCTGGACTGTCAACCACCAATTTAAGATAATCAAATTTACTGGTAAGTTTGAGAGTATGGTCTGGGTCTTGATCCACAAATCCTTTACAGGGGCCTGTAGGTGCTGTTTCTTTTTTTCCTGCTACAGTATCTGCTGATATTGAACCGCCACTCATACCACGCACTGTCAAGGGATCAGGAGAAAATGGGTGTTGAATAGTCACATCACCAAAAATTGGTGAAACTGTTTGAGCATTAGCTACTGTATTAAACCCTGCTATGATGCAAGTTATAGTTATGATTCCTTGACTAAAAATTGTTTTTGACATTGGTAATTATAGAAAATTGGTAAAAAACATTAAATGACATGAATCTTTGCTCTCAAGTTCCCTGAAAAAATTTAAGGTTCTGAATGCTGCTATTAAACTAACTTTTTAATATCGCCATAAACGCGATAAAACCCTCCATTAGCAGACTCTCTTACCTCTTGAACCCAATAACGTTGTCCTTCTTCCCGAATATCTCTGGGAAACTGCACTTTCCAGTCAGGGTTATACCCAGGAGAAACAACCCGAATTCTTAATTTATTACCTTGACGGAAACATTCAACGATCACACCTGCACTGGTATCTGTAGTAGTTTCCAAAATTGTGGAAGGTGCTGCACCTTCAGTTTTTGGTGCTTTAATAATAGTAGCATCAGGAATAGTTCCAGCTTGAGCAGCACTAATACCTGCTTCACTGGCATCAATTGCCGCTAAAGAACCATCAGTTGTTACTATATATATGCGGTGATCAAAAAATTGCATAGATAAAGCAGAACCACAACCAGTTCCTAGCTTCCATAAACGTTCTCCTGTTTGGTTAAAACAGTAAATTGAAGAACTATTATCACCCGCAAAAACATATTTACCATCTAAAGCTGTCGCACAGGAATAAACACCAGCATCACATTTATAAACTGCTCCTGCTTCACCTTTTTTACTAAAGGAATAAACCTTTTTATCGCTAGTACCAGCATAAACTGTATTTGCTTCTTGCCAACCAAATAAGACAGAACCACCAGTTTTTTGATGCCAAAGCATTCTTCCTTCTTTGTGATCATACATGGTGACACCTGCACTATGTCCATGATATACACCTTCGTGATCGCAGCGAACCATCCAACCATAAGTCCCTTGACTTAAACGAGTCCACTGTGACTCATCATCATGGTCAATAGTAGTTACACCACCTTTAGCATCAGATACTCCCAACAAACCATCATGAATATCTAGCCAGAAAATATCTACATTTTCATCAATTTGGTAAGCGAGTCGTGGTAACTTCCCTGTCAAGTCGTAGACATTACCATCATCACACCCAGCATAAATCCAAATATCATCAGCAACTAAACATTTTACCCCTTCCGGAAGTTTAAACTGATTGATCACTTGACCTGCATGATTAAGTGCAAATACTTGTCCGTTTTGGTTTCCTAACCAACAACGGTCACTATCTATAAAAATACCAAAGGCGGCAGAATTGGTGTTGAATTTCCAAATAATTGGCGCTTGTTTGGCAGAAGAAGTAGTGCTATTAACTTGACGGCGGGTAATAGAGCGTTTTTGCCTCACTCCTATCACTGCTTGTTCATAGCCTTTTTTCAGCTTTTCGTTAATTTTTTTCTTTGCTTCTGCTTGGGCTTTTTCTGGGGTGGGGTAGGTTTTACTTTGGGTTTGGCCAGTGTCTCCAATTCTACCATAACGGATGGTAACTTGAGTATCATTAACAACAACTTCATAAAATTTATGAGAGCCGCTATCACCTTGGGAAAGTTCTAAATAGGCCTTTTCTTCAGCCATGATACTTAATGATGTAATGAGATTTATTGAAAATAATTTAGTATTTGTAGTGGCGTGGCAAGGCTAAAATGTTGCATTAAAACTCTCTGGTGGGATGGGCTTCTAGCCCGACCGTACAGGCAAGATACCTGTACCACAAGAACTATATTTTTGCACTACTTTAAGCTTGCCAAGCTAGTAGGGCGTGTTAGGCAAAGCCGGAACAGACCTTAAACTGACAAAAATAATCCAAAATCTAAAGTAAATAATTTGAAGGGTGAACCATTTGAACAATTAATTATCAGTTTTTAGGTAAAACTGATGATCCAAATGCTTTGGTTCTACATCTGCCTCCTGCCTTAGATTAACACTCGACACAATCAAATAGGTGTAAACCTAGACGTTGGGATAGTTCTTCGCATACTTTCACACCGCGCACACTGTTACCTCGCGTATCTAATAGAGGTGAGAAAACACCAATCCCCATTTGACCGGGAACAACGGCAATAATTCCTCCAGAAACGCCGCTTTTGGCAGGAATTCCCACTTTATAAGCCCATTCACCGGCAAAATTATACATCCCACAGGTGTACATGACACTTAATATATCTTTGATGTAACGAGAATTGACAGCTTGTTCTTTAGTAATTGGGTTATTTCCTTTATTAGCAAGAGTAGCTGCCATTACTGCTAAATCTCGACAGTTAACCATGACAGAACATTGTTGAAAATATAAATCTAGGGATTCTTCAATATTTTGGTCAATCATGCCAAAATTTAACATTAAATGGGCATTGGCACGGTTACGATGTCCGGTACTACGTTCTGATGTAAATACAGAAATATCTACAAATATATCTCTACCAATATAACGGCGATACATTTCTAAAACTCTATTTAATCTATCCGTAGCACCATTACCTTTAATTAAACTGGTAGTGGCTATAGCACCAGCATTAACCATTGGGTTATAAGGACGTTTAGATCGTTCGTCTAAAATAATGGCGTTAAAAGCGTCTCCGGTTGGTTCTACACCAACTCTAGTTAAAACATAATCTCGGCCATGATCTTCTAATGCTTGGCCATAGACAAAGACTTTGGAAATTGACTGGATAGTAAACAGTTGTTCAAAATCCCCAACTTCATAAATTTGGCCGTCGGTGGTGACAATGCAAATACTAAATAAGTCAGGGTTGACTTTGGCTAATTCGGGTATATAGTTGGCTACAACACCATCTTTGAGGGATTTATACTGGGAGTGTAATTCTTTGAGAATATCTAAAAGTGCTGTTGGTGATATTTCTGGATTTTCTGAATAAGACATGATGTTGATGACTAGATTTAAAATTGATTACTGAGTATTTTCAGTAAAAAACAGGATGAGTGTATTTTTTATTACTCATTTCGTTTGCATATACGCGCTTATTCAATGTTTTTATTTTCTCATTGATTATTAATCTTGGAATGAGCAAAAATACTGATTCAAGATTAAGTCCTGATTTTCTTTAGATTTTTATGTTAAAACAAATACTCTTTTTTAAGTAGAATTTACCATAATAATACATAGAGAGATGTAAATTAAAACCTATGTATTAGGGACATAAGGAAAGTATGATTTGGCTAAAAAGATTATAAGGCATGATTTTAAGGGAAATATTAATTGCTGTGATCAATATTTTGCCAGTAGAATCCTGTTTAAATATCAATTAGCTTGATAAGTAAATTGATACTCAGTAATGTGTAAGCAGTGAGCCTCAATATTAGGTAATAATTTGGGAGCAAAGCGATCGCGGTATTATAACTTTCAAAAAAAAAATATATAAATCCTCAAAAAAACGTTACATAGCCAAACTGCTGAATTAATAAAGGTTTGACAGCCAAAACCCAACTAGAAATTTTGTCATGGTTGAAAGACTTACGGTAAAACCCTGATCCCCAAGGAGAAAAATTCATGTTAGTCTGTTTCAGTTACAAAACACAAAGTGAAAGCGGAACGGATTCCAGTTTATTCAGGGTTTCACTATCATCGGTGAACAAGCCCAATACAAACAACTTCAGTTCTACACTCGCTTGAAAATCGGACGCATGAATCAAAGACATTTGTGGAGCGCTGTCGCTGCCCAAACAATTATCACCCTAACTGTGTTGGGTTTGCCTTCAGTAGGTAGAACTCAAGCCAGTGAGAAAATTTCTTCCCATTTTGACACATCACCTAGCAGTGAAGCGGTCAAAGTCGGAGAGTACCAATCCTCGACAGAAAAACCCATCTCGGATACTGTGATTACCAGAATTCATCCGCACAGTATTAGAGGCTTACAAGCAGCAACTCTTTATGTTCGAGATATTCCTGTTCTTACCTTCCTGGGTTCTACTTCAGCAGCAAACCCAGTTACAAAGCAGGAAACTAAAGTAGGAGTAGTTGGCAATGGTGAAGATAATTCTGAGCCTGTGAAGCCGACCAAATCAGCCAAAACTGACAAATTTGGCAGTAAATCCAATTTTACCCCAAAAGATAGTACAATTGACAATGATCCAGTTCACAAAGCTAGTGTGATAGCAGCTAGAATTAATGGACTGATCGAGAACGATATAGATGCAAGCAAAATTATCGTCAGTTGGAAATCAGGAGATAATTCTCCCATCTACAATAAATCTCAAAAGCAAGGCTTTTCTGTTCAAAAACCGTCAGGGGATCGCTACACTATTCAGATTGACGGTCAAGAACTGGTAGAGGTCAACAAACTTACAAAACTAGCAGATACTACCAATAATCTAGCACAGGATGCCTTACAAGCAACAAATAGACTGCGCAGAATCATAGGTAACGCCTCTCCCATTAATGCAATTGCAGGTTTACCAGCACAAAAATCACGATTGCAACCAAGCCAACGCCAAGAAGTTGCCTTTGGCAATGTCAGACTCAGTTTTCAAGGTGTGGCTTCTTGGTACGGTTATGATTGGGCTGGTAATAAGACAGCTAGTGGTGAAAGATATAATCCCGAAGGATTAACTGCTGCTCATCGCACTTTGCCTTTAGGGACAAGAATCCGTGTCACTAATACCCGCAACGGTCGTTCTGTAGTCGTGCGAGTTAATGACAGAGGTCCATATATCCGTGGTCGTATATTGGATCTTTCTGCCGGTGCTGCTCGCATATTAGGCATGATTAGTAGTGGTGTTGCTCCTATAAATATTGAAGTTTTAGGAAGATAACCCCATTAGTAGACTCTTTTCGCTTTTCACTAATTGCCCCTAGTCAATTTATTCTATCTCTCTATCATGCTTTATGCCAAGCCACGCTATCGGATATACACTAGCGGGGGAGAAGATAAAAAGAACTAGGGGTATTTTTATGCGTGTGCTGACAACAGTTGCCGCCTTACGCTGCTATTTGCATCGCTGCCGCACAGCTAACCATCTCAGACCGGAGGATCTGGGATGGGACGAACAAAGTATGTGGTATCCTACGGCAGTCGGTTTAGTCCCAACTATGGGAGGTTTGCATCAAGGTCATGTAAGCTTGATTAAACGGGCTAAAGAAGAAAATTCGACGGTAATTGTCACCATTTTTATCAATCCCTTGCAATTTGGCCCCCATGAAGATTATGAACTCTATCCCCGCCGCTTAGAAACAGATCGAGAATTGTGTGAACAAGCTGGAGTAGATGTAATTTTTGCCCCGACTCCGGAAGAAATTGGTGTGCCTCGGAAGAATATAAAAGAAACTCAGGTGTCACAAGTGATCCCTCCATCTGTTATGATATCTAGCTTGTGTGGTAATTATCGGCCAGGTCATTTTCAAGGGGTGGCTACGATTGTCACCAAGCTTTTTAACTTGGTACAACCTGACCGAGCTTACTTTGGACAAAAGGATGGACAACAACTAGCAATTATTAAACAGTTAGTAGCTGATTTGAATTTGCCAGTAGAAATTGTTGCTTGTCCTACGGTGCGGGAAGTGTCCGGCTTGGCTTTAAGTTCTCGTAATCAATATTTGACTGCCACAGAAAAAGAGCAAGCAGCAGTGTTATACAAAGGTTTACGGCAAGCTGAGGCGGCGTTTCGGGCTGGCGTTCGTGACAGTAGTAAACTGATAGCATTGGCGCGGCAAGAAATCGCAAAAGTTAGTAATATCAGCTTGGAATATATTGAATTAGTTAAACCGACTACGTTGATGTTTTTAGAGAAAGTTGAGGAAGAAGGAATGCTGGCGATTGCTGCTCGTCTTGGTTCTACACGCTTGATTGATAATATGATTTTGCGCGATAGTTGTGGCAAGGGTAGCTATCGTCAACCAATTATAGCTATTGATGGGCCTGCGGGGGCTGGCAAATCAACAGTGGCTCGTCAAGTGGCACACCAGTTAGGTTTAGTTTATCTAGATACTGGTGCTATGTACCGAGCCATTACTTGGCTAGTGCTAGAACAAGGTATTGCTATGGATGATGATTGTGCGATCGCGGAATTAGCTACTCGCTGTCAAATTGAATTGACTCCTAGCCAAAGTCTGCAATCTCCTGTGAGGGTGCAGATTAATAATATAGATGTCACCCAAAAAATCCGCACTGTTGAGGTAACATCTCAAGTATCAGTGATCGCCGCCCAAAGCGGAGTTCGTCAAGCATTAGTTCAACAACAACAAAGCTGGGGGCAACGTGGTGGTTTAGTAGCAGAAGGACGAGACATTGGTACTCATGTGTTCCCAGACGCGGAAATTAAAATCTTTTTAACTGCTTCCGTAGGTGAACGGGCCCGTCGTCGTCAGCAAGACTTTCAACAAACAGGTTCAATATTAAGTCTAGAACAGCTAGAACGGGAAATAGCTGAAAGAGACTTGAAAGATAGTACCCGTAAAGTTTCCCCTTTGCAAAAAGCAGTAGATGCCATTGAATTACAAACCGATGGTTTAACCGCTTCTGAAGTATCCGCACAAATTATTAACCACTACAATCAATGTTTATCACACTGGTAAGTAGGGTGTAATAAAAAAGTCGTGGAGGTAGGAATTCAGGAGTTGAGGAGTTCAGAAGTCAGGAGTTCAGGAGGAAGAAAAAAGAATAAATTTTTCCCCTGCTCCCCTGTTCTCTGCCTCCTGCCATATTAAAGGGGTGTAAAATTTTGGCTACTATTAAATGTAAAAACCAGACTTTTTCTGATATCGAAGCGGTTTTGTTTGATAAAAATGGGACTTTAGAAGATTCTGAATCATATTTAAGAATCTTGGGACAAAAAGCAGCCAGAATTATAGACTCACAAATTCCTGGTATTGGTGAACCCTTATTAATGGCTTTTGGCATTGATGGTAATGACTTAGATCCAGCAGGTTTGATGTCCGTAGCCAGTCGCCAAGAAACAGAAGTTGCAGCAGCAGCTTACATTGCTGAAACCGGTAGAGGATGGTTTGATAGTTTAAAAATCGCCCGTCAAGCATTAGAAGAAGCTGAACAATATGTAAGGAAAACTCCATCGCCTTTATTTTTGGGTAGTTTGGAGATATTAAAATCTTTATCAACGGCGGGGTTAAAATTAGGAATTCTCTCGGCTGCAACTACACAAGATGTGAAAAGTTTTGTCACTACTCACCAACTTAGAGATTATTTACAACTGGAAATGGGAGTTGATGCAGGCCCAAGTAAACCAGATCCGGCATTATTTTTAGCCGCTTGTCAAGCTTTAGGAGTAGCACCAGGCGTGACTTTAATGGTAGGAGATTCTGTAGGAGATATGCAAATGGCGCGTCATGCTAAGGCTGCTGGCTGTATTGGCATTACTTGGATTGGTCAAGCAGATAATGTTCAAGGTGCGGATGTGGTAATTAATCAATTTGATGAAATTCAGGTATGTTAATCACAAATGTAGAGAATCAAGAAGAAGTCTATATTTCACAATTTATTCAGTAGATAATATAGAAGTCACTAGATTTTGGATTTTGGATTTGGGATTGATGATTTTTCCGTCCTCATGGACATGCATTTTACCAAATTTTTTCATGTAAAATCCAAGAGGTTGTTTGAGAAGTCTAAAAATTTACTGATAAACCTCTTTCATCTTAGGAAAAAGGCTTTAAAACCTGCTTGTATTGATGTTGAACATGGGAGATGAGCATAATTTACACAATTTTGATTAAAAATTTAAGGGGTATCTGTTATGAAAGAATATATGAACGCTTTAGAAAAATTAGTCGAAGAATTAACACTAGCGGCAATTTTAGAGATGCTAGAGCGTATATGCCATAAAAAAGCGGAACATCTGCGAACCCACTGGCAAGATGAAGAAACCGCCAAGTTGTGGGATAAAGCACCCAGACAGATAGAAAATATCAATGTTGATATTTGAAACCTCTGGAAAAAATTAATGTGTGGTTGTGGTTATTTCCGGCAATTGCAAAAATCCCAGCTTCAACTATCCAGATAATTTATTGACCTAAAAAACCAGTGAGTAATAGGGGTAATAATATCAAAGCGGATACAATGACAAGCAGAGTTGCTGGATCAATTTTAATCTCGTTATTCCGTGGATTAGGCATTTGGTAAAGTCCTCTAAAATATTTAATTCACTCAAACCTGATTTGATATAACCATTTTTTGTCACCAAATGAAGTTGAGAAATGTAAAGTAACAGGACTTAAGCAAAATCTACTGCAAATACTGTCATTGCGACGTAAGGAAGCAATCTCAAACCTGTACATTTTCTTAAAATGCGTAAGTCCTAAGTAGGGTTTGCACCAAAGAGCCTTTCCGTGGAGGCAGACAAAAGGCAAGAGGCAAGAGTTTGGGCTATCTTTAACAACCAATTTTTTCCTTTTATGAAACCCAAAATGTAGGCTTTTAGGAGTATCTTACTCAAAAACCTTGCATCTACTTTCTTTTCTACAGCCTTAAACCTTTGATTTCCCTGAGTTTTACATTTATTCAGCAACCCCTAAGTAAATGCGTAAATGTAGGTTATTTTTTCCAAGGTAATTTAGTTCCCATTTCCGTTAATGCAGAGAAAATAAGATAAGTAACAAGCAAAGCTACACCTGCAAAAAAACTTAATAAATCCTGATCCATGAATTCTAAAGTTAGTATTCTTGAGTCCGAGAATAAATATTTTTGTTGGGTTTCACTTTGTACTCTTGAGGAAGCAAGCTAGAAACCAAGCTTGTATCTTAGAGTTATGTTAATTAACCCAGACAAAATTGTTGTTTAACCTTTGAGTTTTAAAGCTTCTGTGGCTGATATTCCTTCACCTTGAGTACCAAAATACCATAAAGCAGCGATCGCTTCAGCACGAGTTACGGGTTTTTTCGGTTGAAATAGGGTTGTATAACCAAAAACTCGGCGAATATTTGATTGTTCGGCATTTTGGAAATCTGCTAACACGGCTCTTAATGCTTTCGGTTCGATGCTACCTGTATCTTGAAAACCCCACGTTTGTTTAACGGCTTCTAAATTGGCTGCTGGTAAGGCTTGACGGGTATCTAAAGGAACTTTCCATAATAATAATTGTTCTCGCGTTAGAGGTGCATCAGGACGAAATAAAACTGCTGTGGCATCTCCAGACAACGCGCTGGGAATTAACCCAGCTTCGGCTAATCCCTGAATGACGGGAAAATCAGGATCTTTGGCTAAGATATCCCTAAAAGCTGGTTGAGTGCTGGAGGATGCTAACCGAATTTGTTTGGCTGGGTTGTTAGCATACATGGCATTATTAGCCGCAACTAACCAGCGTCCATATTCTCGACGAGTGATAATTTTATCAGGGAGAAATTCGTTTGTTTGGGGTTCAATAGATAAAACACCCAGTGCTGCTAAATCTTGAATATGCTTTCTCCATTCTGGAGGTGCTTTTTGAATATCAATAAATTCTTGTGGTGTTGATATCTCCGATTGGGTGGTTGGTGGGGGGGCTATCTGAGTATTATTAGTTGGAGGTAATACTGGGCCAATAAACTGGGTATCACTGGATGAGTTAACTGGGTTCTTCGCGGTACTTTGAGAATTAGAGGAATATTCAATTAATATTTTTGTGGCTGTTTGGGGTTGATTGGGTTCAGCTTTGGTAACAGTTTGTGGTTTAATTGTGATATTAATCACTGAGTTATTGCGTTTAGCTGTAAAACCACCTTCGATATCATCTTGAGGTTGTTGGACAATTTGCCAGTTTTTAGCCTGTAATTGTTGACGATAAAAGTTAGTAACTATGTTACTAGGATCTGCACTTTGCCACCGAATTGATATTTTATTTTCAGAATTAGTTGGTGTAACTTCCTCTAATTTGGCATTGTCATAAACGGGGATATCTGGAGGAAAATCAGCAGGTAATTTAATTGTTGATGTGTTTGGATTTGGTGTTACTTGCTGATTCCCAGGTGTGCCAAAAGGAACAGGACTATTTTGCAACTGAGGATCAGCCGCTAATGATTGTTCTAGATTTCTGGCAGATGGACTGTTAGTACAGGCTGTTAAGGATAGTAAAACAGCTAAACTCACGAATACAGCAGGGTAGTTACGGGAAAACACAAAGAAATCACAAATTGATTTTCACTTCCTACACTAGCATTTTTGGGGGTGGCTAACTGGGGAATTTCCAAGATGGATGGGCTTTTATTGGATTGGGGTATTGTTTAATGGGACTTAGGCAACTTCAAGCACAGTCATAATCACGGATTTACATGGATGAAAGGATTTCACAGATTAAAATTCAATTTTGAAAATTACCTTATAAAATTGGTATTACCTGTTACCTGCAATTAGAAAATGATTCAACCTCGTAAACAGTTTGCTCAACATTGGTTAAAAAGTGATAAGGCTCTGAATGCAATTGTCCAAGCGGCTAATTGTCAAAAGACTGATCGAGTATTGGAAATTGGTCCTGGGACAGGAATTTTAACCAGGCGGTTGTTACCATTAGTACAGTCTTTACTGGCTGTAGAAATTGACCGAGATTTATGTAAATTACTGGTAAAACAACTCGGTGAAAAAGAAAATTTTTTACTTTTGCAAGGTGATTTTCTCACTCTTGATTTATCATCTCAATTAACATCATTTCCTAATTTTCAAAAGCAAAATAAAGTTGTTGCTAATATTCCTTATAATATCACTGGACCAATTATTGAAAAGTTACTAGGAACTATTGCTAATCCTAACCCTCAACCTTTTGATTCTATTGTGTTGCTAATTCAAAAGGAAGTGGCAGAGAGATTATATGCTAAACCTGGTTCTCGCACTTTTGGGGCGTTGTCGGTGCGGGTGCAGTATCTAGCAGGTTGTGATTTAATTTGTACAGTGCCGGCGGCGGCATTTCATCCACCACCAAAGGTAGATTCTGCTGTAGTGCGGTTGACTCCTAAACACATAGAAATTCCGGCTAATGACCCCAAAAAGCTAGAAAATCTGTTGAAATTGGGATTTGGGTCGAAACGGAAAATGTTAAGAAATAATTTGCAATCGGTAATTGAACGCGATAGCGAAGCGCTCCGTAGGAATCGCCTGACGCAATTACTGGAACAATTAGAAATAAATCCCCAAGTTCGCGCTGAAGACCTGAGCGTGGCACAATGGGTATCACTGGTAAATCTGATCGGTAATGAATAGAGCAATTGAAAATTAACTTTTCTGTTGACCGTCAACCGTTAACCCTTTCTCTTTATGCGTTCCTATAGTTTAATTGCACCTGCAAAAATCAATCTGTATTTAGAAATTATTGGTAGTCGTCCTGACGGGTATCATGAGTTAGCTATGATTTTACAAAGTATAGATGTAGCTGATCAAATTGATATCCATGCTGCCAGTACGGGAAATATTCGTGTTTATTGTGATCATCCCCAAGTACCGACAGATAAAACTAATTTAGTTTATAAGGCTGCGGCATTAATGGCCGAAAGATTTCCCCATGCTTATAGTAATTTTGGTGGGGTGGATATTACTGTTAAAAAACATATTCCTGTGGCTGCTGGTTTGGCTGGAGGTTCGACAAATGCCGCAGCAGTGTTAGTGGGAATGGATCTACTATGGAATTTGGGATTAACTGAATCAGAATTAGAAGAATTAGGTGCTATTCTGGGTTCAGATGTACCATTTTGTATTGGTGGAGGAACAGCGATCGCTACTGGTAGAGGTGAACAACTTTCGCCTCTGCAAAGTTTAGATAATTTACATTTAGTATTAGCAAAATATCGCAGTTTAGAAGTTTCTACACCTTGGGCATACAAAACCTATCGTCAAGAATTTGGGATTAATTATATTCAAGATTCAGAAGGTTTAGCTGCCCGCACCAGTGCTTTTCATTCTGAAGCTATGGTTAAAGCCATCTTAAATAAGAATACCCAAAAAATTGTTCAAGAATTACATAATGATTTGGAAAAAGTTGTCTTACCAGCTTATCCCCAAGTTTTGGAATTACGGGAATTATTCGCTAGTCAAGCCGAGGTTTTGGGTACAATGATGTCAGGTTCAGGCCCTTCAGTTTTTGCCATTGTTGAATCTCAAACCCAAGGAGAAATTGTCAAACAGCGCATACGAGAAGCCATTCCTGATGAGGATTTAGAATTGTTTGTTACCCGAACAATTAAACATGGAATTAAAATCGCCTAATTTATAGTAGGAGTCAGTGGTTCGACTTCGCTCACCAACCGTGGTTCGACTTCGCTCACCAAACGGAGGCAGGAGGGAGGAAAAGCCTGATCCTGTATAATTTTTAAGTTTCAGTTCCTATCTTATTCAATTGCATATCCCTATATTACTAACACTGTCATGAATCAACCACAACAAACACCACCAGCAGATAGTTCAACAGAGGGAGAAATCACCCCTTTACGTTGTGTCACTGGGTCTATGATATCGGGAGTATTTTCCTTTGCTGCTTATTCTTTAATGATAGCGATCGCTACTACTTTTGCCAATAAACCCACCCATTCTGATAACCAAACCGTCATTAATATTGCTTCTGCGGTACGAACTTTAGTAGTAGGTATAGTAGCTTTGGGCGCAGGAATATTTGGTTTAGTTGCGTTAGGTTTATTCGCTTTATCAATACAATTATTAATCCAAAAATTGACTGCTGCTAAAAGTAATTAGATCAACAGGCGAATATCCCCAATTTCTTAAAGAAGTCGGGGATCTAAATCTCCTCGATAAAATGTGAAGGTTTTGATATTATTTCTTCCTCTGCGATCTCTGCGTCTGTGCGGTTTGTTACTATTAAATACTTGGTAACAAAGGTTGCCACCAATCACGATGATTGAGATACCATTCTACAGTTAAACGTAAACCTTCAGTAATTGTAACAGATGGAGTCCAACCTAATTCTGTTTTTAACTTATTAGCATTAATGGCATATCTTCGATCATGTCCAGGTCTATCCTTAACAAAAGTAATTAATTTTTCTGCTGGATATACTGGTAAATCTGGGACTAACTCATTCATAATTTGACATAAATTGTTGACAAGACTAATATTTTCAACTTCATTATTGCCACCAATATTATAATTTTCTCCTGGTTTACCATGATGAATAACAACATCTAAAGCGCGACAATGATCACCGACATATAGCCAATCTCGGACATTTTTACCATCCCCATAAACGGGTAATTCTTTACCAGTTAAAATGTTAATACACATTAGAGGAATTAACTTTTCTGGAAATTGAAAAGCACCATAATTATTGGGACAGTTGGTGATAATTGTCGGTAATTTATAGGTATGATAATAGGCGCGAACTAAATGATCACTGCCAGCTTTTGATGCTGAATAGGGACTATTAGGACTGTAGGGTGTAGTTTCTGAAAATGGGGGATCATCTGCTGTAAGACTACCATAAACTTCATCGGTGGAAACATGAAGAAAGAGATAATTTTCAGGTTGAGATTTTGCTTCCCAATGTTGGCGAAAAGCTTCCAATAAAGTGAAAGTTCCGACTACATTAGTTTGTACAAATGCAGCAGGTCTAGTAATGGAACGATCAACGTGAGACTCGGCGGCAAAATGGGCTATTGTGTCTATATTTTCGGTTATAATTATGTTATCTACTAAAGAGCGATCGCATATATCCCCCTGAATAAATTGGAAATTCTCTTTTTCTGACACCGAGGCTAAATTATGAAGATTTCCCGCATAGGTTAAAGCATCCAATACTACTAATCTATCATTTGGATAAGCTTGAGACCAATGATGGACAAAATTAGATCCAATAAATCCCGCGCCTCCAGTCACTAATAACCTTCTACCCATAAGATTCCTTATTTATTCTGTAAATATTTCTTTTTAATTTTAGCAAATATTGTCTGTATAAATAATTTTGCTAACCGCATTTTTGTTAAATCGGGAATTTTTACCGAGTAATTGTTTTTATGATCAAAAAACTGATTAATTTCGGTTAAAATTAACCGCAACCGTTGGATAATATTCTCAGTTCTATACTCGGCTAACATAGTTTCCGATAAAGTTAATGATGTGGATGATGCTATAACTTTTAAAATTCTATCTACGTCATATTCTACAGCATAACCCGCAATTTTATAACAATTAAAACCCGGATCTAAATAATCAGATAATCCTCCATTTACACTAGAAAAGACTTGACAACCACAAGCTAAAGCTTCCATGGTTTGTAAACCAAATCCTTCGCTTACTCCTTGTAATTGCCAATATTGGGCAGAATCATAAAGGTACACTTTAGCACGATTAAATAAATCAGGTAAATTTTCTACATAACTATCAACAACTAACACATTACATTTTTTTTCTAAAGCGGGAATTAATGATTTAATTAGATATTCTGAAGATTTTCGCATTTGTACTAAAACATCAATATCTCGATGTTGATGTAAATTGGTAAATCCATCACTAATTTGATTTGGTAAATAATAAATCAGAGAATTTGGTGCTTTTTGTCCCCAATAGCCTAAAGTATTTCTGCTAACTGTAATGATGGGAATACTAGATGGTAAATTAATTTTGTAACCAGCACTATGGGCATGATAAATTACATGATAGTTTTGCAATTTAGCCGCTAATTTACCAATATCAAATCCCCAACTAATGACAAAAATTACATTATCTAAATTTTGTCCTTGTAATAAGTCATCTAAAAATAATTTACCAGATTCTTTTTGACGGTATGTAACTACTTGGGCTTGACAAATTTGTTGAGCTAACGCCACAGTTTTTAACTCCGCCCACAAACCGCCACAGGCAAATTTACCATCTGTTCCAGGAACTAAAAAATAAAGCTTTCTCATAATAATAAATATCTAAATTTAACCTTGATCAATTAAGAGTCTAGGTAAAAACTTTTTTTCTTCTTCTATTCTTCTTTTCTTCTTTTGTGTTCTTCGTGGTTCATTAAATCCTAACTTCTATTCCTCCCAATATACCTTGACAAAATGACTTTCTCTACCCCAAAAATCACGGACAATACTAATATTTTCAATCGCTAAATTAAAGGGAATTGAGGTTGTAATATAACGTTGGGTAAACATTCCTAAATCTGGGGCGATTTCTGCTGCTGCTGTTGCGGCTAAACCTAAACCAATTAGTTGTTCAACTGGTCGAAATGGTAGTAAAAAAGGCACAGTTGCAGATAGTCCCAGGGTTAATAACATCGCTACAGAGACATTTGTGCCACAGCGAGGATGTAGGGCTAAATCCCATTCTCCATTGGTGAGACGATGTTTAGCTAATGTTACCGCCCTGCGTAAATCGGTGATATTAACATCACCATAGAGAAAAAATCCTTGTTCTGTGGATAAACCTCCTAATAATTCATCATCTAATGGGACCTTAGTTGTTGATGAAGAGAAATTTTTATGTTCACCTAATAACCAAACGGTGGCGTGTTCTAAGGCATGAACTTGACGTAACATGAGCATTTCTTTTAACCCTGGGATAAAAGATAGCTGTTGGAGTAAATCGGCATCTTGGTTAGGGTGAGGTGCAAGAAAGTCAAAGCTAAAAGGAGAAGAGTTTTGAGAATAAGTAGTATTCATAAGTGGTTGTCCAAAATAAATTTTATAGTTATAAGAGGGAATAGGGAACAGGGGAGCAGGGGAGAAAATTCTTTCTTCTTCCTCCTGAACTCCTGAACTCCTGAACTCCTTCTTATTTAACTCCTAACAATTCTACGTCAAAAATTAAAGTAGAGTAGGGAGGAATGACACCACCAGCACCACGCGCACCATAACCTAATTCTGAGGGGATGATTAGTTTACGACGGCCACCTACTTTCATGGTGCTTAGTCCTTCGTCCCAACCTTTAATTACTTGTCCGACACCGATTTTAAACTGAAAGGGTTGACCGCGATCGCGTGAACTATCAAATTTAGTTTCATCTTCTAAAGTGCCGGTGTAGTGAACCACAACGGTTTGTCCAGATTTGGGAGTTTCACCTGTTCCCTCTTGTATTTCCTCATATTTTAATCCAGAGGGGGTAGTGACAACATTGGCTTCAGACATTGTATTGCTCGCTATTAGAGTATTGTTTTCTTGAATTATGGTAGTGGTTGGTTGTGTTTGGGTTAGTTGCGTAGCCATGGCAGTATCTTGTTTACTACCAATTTGGGCAAATACTAAAACACCAACACAGACCAGCATTAACACTACACTGAGGAAAATTCCTTTCAAAATTAGCCCTCTTAAATTTCAATGATTGATAATTAGATTACCAACAGAACACAAATTAGTTTAAATCACAAATGTGCTTTTAGCGCCAAAGCTTGTTTTCCAAATCCCGCACTTGACGTTCTAAACGGTCAATTCGCCCCCTTAGTTCATCTACTTCTGACTGACGCGCTACTCCTAAATCTTGCATCATGTTTCGCATTTGTCGCTGCATTTGCTCATCCCAATTGCCTTGTTCAGATTGTAACTGATGCACAAGATCATCCATGACAGCCTTAGCTTGCTCTGGATTGAGTTCACCGTCTTTTACCAGTTCTTCACTCACTTCCTTGAGTTTGTCTGCAACTAAAGAAGTTGTTCCAATACCCAACATCATTAGCTGTTGTAACCAGTTGTTGCTATCCATACTCCCTTCCTCTGACTTGTTTCTGACAAAAAGCTTAGTAATTCTAGCCTACATATTTATTTTGGCAGATTTAGCAATTTGTTAGTTGTCAGTTGACGGTTGACGGTTGACAGTAGGAATAATCTGCTCCCGTGCCTTGTTATACCTCTATCCATCCGTGCATGGGTGCGATCGCCTTGGTGACTAACTCAATCATTTCTGGGGGTGCTTCTGAAAGCATGACACTAGGATAAACGGCTGTTCCCCATTGGGGATGAACTAAGACGTGACATTTATTTTGAATAGCGGGATATTTAAGTAAGGCTTGGACTACTGCGGTATCATCGTGGGGAACTAAACCGGAATGAGATAGTAATGGATAGCCGGTGCGGGGATCTATGAGGTCGGTTAAATAGCCGCGATCGCGCAAATTAAAGGCGACATCGCAACCAAAGCGCATAAATTTTTCTCTCAGTTTCTCCTTTTCTGTTTCGGTTGCTGCTGTCATTTCTTCTAAAGGATATCGTGATTGCTGCAATACAACCACTACCCATAAAAATTGTTGCTGTTTCCAATCTGGTAATATCTGTTCGCAGTTGGCACAGATATATGGACTGGGGGTATGAATGGAAATTTCTACAGCTTGTCCTGTTTTGCCAACTAAATGAATGGGACAGCTAGGCTCAGAAACACAAACTTGAGGATAATACACCACATTAATTAGGTTTATGAAAGTTTTTAATTTTATCTGTGTTAAAAATCATAACTCTTAAATCTACACATTTATAGCAATTTGGTTTGATTCTTCAATTTATTTGTGTAGGCAAAGCACAGAGAATAGAGAACAAGAGTATAGAAGTCTACTTAGTTATGAGCCTTTCCTACTTTTTCGTAACTCATTAACAACAACAATTTTCCCACCAACTTCGCAGAGGATCATTTTTTGGTGGTAGATAACGTCCTTTTATCCTAATTGCATTGAGAACTTTACTTAATATAGAAGAATCAATACTTTGTTTTTCTGACCAATATTTAATTATTTCTGAGGTTGATAGTATTTGAATATAGGGAGCTTCTTTTTGAATAAATGAAATGGCTCGTTTATCATCGGTGGCTACTGCCCATTTTCGATGCAATGCTATTGCACAAGTGGCAGATTCACCATCATCAAGAATAGCCGCATAGTTAACAAAAGATTCTGCCTCCTCTTCTGATTCAAAATCTACAACTTTTAACAAACCTTGTTGAATCGCTTCCTCAAACTCTAAGACGGCATCATTTTCTTCTTCTTTAAGACTTTGGAGTGTATTTAATTCTCGTTCTTGGACAACTGTAGTCACGACAATTTCAGCCGGGAGAGATTTCAAAATTGCTAAAAATTGACCTGAAGCACAGAGATTAAGAACACAACAACCCGGATTTCTCACAAAGAATAAAAAAAAGGGGTCAAAAACTGCGAAAATGTATATGTAGAAAGCATTTCAGCAGTTATAAAGTATGACCCCACTAACAACAGATAGTACACCAAAACAGTTCAAGTTTGAAAGGGAAAAATCAAGACCAATAGTAGTGAATTTTCAGGGTGGTAAAGTAACATCAGATGCAGGTCTAAGTTTAATTGCGGAAATAGACCGAAAATTGCAAATAACATCACGGTTAGCTAAATGTTTCCAAGACTACAGAAATCCAGAGAAGACATTACATCCCATAGAAAGCTTATTAACACAACGAATATATGGCTTAATAATGGGATATGAAGACTTAAATGACCATGAAGAATTACGTCATGATCCAATGTTCGCACTGGCATTAGGAAAAAGCATTGGTCAAGAGAATGAACCATGTACATTGGCTCCGAATGTGTACATTAAATCGGATAGAACATTGTCCTGAAAATATCCAGCAGGGAGCAGAAAGTCGCTACCATAAAATTAGTCATTCTCAAGAAGAGATTGAAAAATTATTTGTAGACATATTTTTAGAATCTTATTCATCACCACCAAGACAAATAATCTTAGATTTGGATGTAACTGATGATTTAGTGCATGGGAATCAAGAACAAGTATTTTTCAATACTTATTATGGAGGATATTGCTATGCACCACTTTATATTTTCTGTGGAAAACATTTATTAGCAGCTAAACTTAGGGCTTCCAATGTAGACCCAGCAGAGGGAGCATTATCAGAATTACAGAGAGTCATTAAACAAATACGTGCAGAATGGAATAATGTAGAGATTTTAGTTCGTGGAGATAGCGCCTATTCCAGAGAAGATATTATGGAATGGTGTGAGTCACAAATAAAAGTAGATTATGTATTTGGGTTGCCGCAAAACAGTCGTTTAATAAAGATGACCACTCTAACTCAAAGTAAAGCCAAACAAGAGTTTGAGCAAAAGCTATCCACGGTAGTTTCCTTTTTAGAAACTCTATTTATTGCAGACATTGAACTTCCTGAACTGGCATCAAATCTGATAGAAAACTCAACTTGGTATAAAACTATTGACTATCAAACCCATAAATCTTGGAGTCGTAGTCGTCGTGTTGTGACTAAAGTTGAGTATGGGGCAAAGGGAACTAATATCCGTTTTGTTGTTACCTCAATTCCTA
>JBJTUF010000293.1:0-13218 GCA_046080565.1 Cuspidothrix sp.
TCTAACACTTTCTGGTATATTTCACTTATCATTTTACTCTGTTAGTTCATATTTACTATTTATTACTTATCTTTTTTTGCTCCCACATTCTGTATCTCTTACTACATAAGCTTTTTCTCCTTCTTGTCCCCCTGTCAGATATGTTTTACCTCCTAAATTACCAGGAAATTTGCGATAGCTTCCCTCGCCGCAGACATCGCATCTTTTAGTACGCATCCCTCCTACAATATGAAAATCGGAATAAAGCAATACTGGAATTTACTTGTAGAGTATCTCAAACCTCAAAAAGGAAGGGTGATCAAATTTGCCATAGCCCTCCTAGGAAGCATTGGATTACAATTAGTTAATCCCCAAATTCTCCGCTATTTTATTGATGCAGCCGTAGCGGGTAATTCAGGACAAAAGTTACTCATATCCGCCTTACTATTTATAGGGGTAGCTTTATTAACACAACTCATCACTATTGCTGCTACCTACTACGGTGAAAATGTCGCCTGGAGAGCTACCAACGCCTTACGCGCTGACTTAGTTGAGCATTGTTTAAAACTAGATTTATCCTTTCATAAATTCACGACACCTGGTGAATTATTAGAAAGAGTAGATGGTGATGTTCACACTCTTTCCCAATTTTTCTCTAAATTTACAGTTTACATCTTGGGCAATTTATTGTTAATGTTCGGTGTAATTGTCGTATTATTTGCAGAAGATTGGCGTGCTGGAATAGCGATCGCCTTTTTTAGTCTCACAGCATTATCTACTATAATTCGTCTCCGTTCCATAGCCCTTCCCTATTGGCAAACCTATCGTCAAATTAGTGCCGATTTTTTTGGTTTCATAGGTGAAAAACTCGCTGGTATGGAAGACATACGAGCTAATGGAGCTAAAAATTATGTCATGCACCGCTTTCACAAAATTTTGCAAAGTTGGCTACCCATTTTTCATCAAGCCCGCTTTGCTAGTACAATTCTTTGGGCTACAACCAACGGTATTTTTACATTAGGAACGGCGATCGCCTTAACCGTTGGCGCTTACCTTTGGAGTCAGAATATTATCACCATCAGCACAGTATATATACTGTACTACTATACCAACTTACTCAGCGAACCCATCGAAGAAATTCGTAACCAATTTGAACAACTCCAACAAGCCGAAGCCAGTATTTACCGCATTCAAGATTTACTACAAGTCAAACCCCAACTCAGTGCAGCAGGACAAGAAAGACTTCCTCACGGCGCACTTTCAGTCACCTTTGATCACCTGTGGTTTAGCTACAATGACGATAAATTGACAGCAGAGAACTTAATACTCCAAGACATATCCTTTAATTTACCTGCTGGACAAGTATTAGGTTTACTTGGGCGCACAGGTAGCGGTAAATCCTCCCTAGCGCGGTTATTACTGAGATTATATGATCCCAAATCAGGCTTAATTCACCTGGGAGGCTTACCAATAAACCAGATTCACTCCACAGACTTACCCCAAAAAATTGGATTAGTCACCCAGGATGTGCAACTATTTCAAAGCACTGTAAGGAATAACCTCACCTTTTTTAACCGGGAAATAAGTGACGAACGCATCTATGAAGCCTTAGAAATATTAGGATTATCACAATGGTTATATTCATTACCCCAAGGCTTAGATACAAATTTAGGTCCAGACAGTAGCGGTCTATCAGCAGGACAAGCCCAGTTATTAGCCTTTACCCGTGTATTTCTCAAAAATCCAGGTTTAGTAATGTTAGATGAAGCCTCTTCACGCCTTGATCCAACTACCGAAAAACTGATAGAAACAGCCATTGATAAGTTACTAACTGGACGTACAGCAATCATTATTGCCCATCATTTAGCCACCGTCCAAAAAGCAAATCAAATCTTAATTTTAGAACAAGGTACAATTAGTGAATATGGTAAACGGGAAAAATTAATCAAAAATCCTCACTCACGTTTTACCCAATTATTAAAAACAGGTTTAACCTAAGCATTTAGCTATCAGTCGTCAGATAAAATTATGCAAATTACAAACTTTTAATTATCATGGTGAATACAAAAAAGCGTAAACATTGGCAATTAATATGGCAAATGATTTGCTACAAACCAAAATTATATATCCTAGATACTATCTGTTGGGTGCTGATCACCGGTTTACCTGCTGTTCCAGGATTAATTATTAGGGAATTTTTCAATAGTTTAACTAACCAACAACAAGTAGGATTATCACCTTTAGCTTTAATTACATTATTATTAGCCCTAAATTTAGGACATATTATAATTATATTTTTAGGTAGGTTTACCAAAACATATCACCGGTTTTTTATGCGATCGCTACTGCAACATAATTTATTAGACCGCCTGTTTAAAAATCCCACATCCCAGCCAGTAGTTGTTAGTAAAGATGGGGAAAAAACAGTATCTCAAGGTGAAATAATTAGCTATTTCCGTGATGATACCCAACAAATAGAAGATAACATTGCCTGGATATCAGAACTTTCAGGGGAAGCAATATTTGGTATTTTTTCTTTAGCGATTCTCTTGAGTATTAATGTTCAAATGACTCTGTTTGTATTTTTGCCATTAGTAGCAATGATAGGAATTATTCAACAAGCAGAAACTCGAATTAAAAAGTATAGAAAAGCCAGCCGCCAAGCCACAGAAAAAGTTACAGGAATTTTAGGAGAAATATTTGCTTCAGTACAAGCTATTAAGGTAGCTGGTGCAGAAAAAGATGTCCTAGATTACTTTCATACCTTGAATGATCAACGCCGCCAAATTATAATTAAGGATAGTTTATTTAATGCTATTCTTAATTCTTCATTTCAAAACATGGTGAATTTAGGCACAGGAATAATTCTCATCCTGGCTTCTCCATTAATGCGGAATGGAGTCAATCAGTTAACAGTAGGTAACTTAGCTTTATTTGGTTATAATCTCTCATTTGTAACGGAATTTTTCACTTCTCTAGGCGAGTTTATAGCATTATCTAAATATACAGAAATATCCTTTGAACGGATGGCAGATTTACTATCTGGTGCATCGCCTGATACATTAGTAGCACCCAATCAACTTTATCTCAATGACTTGAATGGTTCACAGAAAGATTTACCAAAAATAGAACAACCTTTAAAACATGAAAGAGATAATCTCCAATCTTTGAAAGTTTCTCATCTCACTTATATTTACCCTGGTACTAACCAAGGAATTATAGATATCAGCTTGGAAATTCAGCGCGGTAGTTTAACTGTCATTACTGGTCAAATTGGTTGAGGAAAAACTACATTACTACGGGTATTATTAGGATTATTACCTAAACAAGACGGGGAAATTTATTGGAATGAAAATATTGTGGAAAACCCCGCTACTTTCTTTGTTCCTCCCCGTAGTGCTTACACTCCTCAAATTCCCCAACTTTTTAGTTATTCTCTGCGAGAAAATATTTTATTAGGGTTATCTAAAGATGATTCTGAAATCCAAACAGCTTTAAAAATGGCTGTATTTGATCAAGATTTAGCAACCATGAATAAAGGTTTAGAAACTTTAGTTGGTGCTAAAGGTATGCGGCTTTCTGGTGGACAAATGCAGCGAGTAGCAGCAGCGAGAATGTTTATCCGTCAACCGGAATTATTAGTATTTGATGATCTTTCTAGCGCCTTAGATGTGGAAACAGAATTAGCATTGTGGTCGCAGATATTTAATAGAGAACAGGAACAAAATTCTTGGACACCAACTTGTCTTGTGGTTTCTCATCGGCCTTCTGTATTGCGTCGTGCTGACCAGGTTATTATCATGAAAGCAGGTACAGTAGAAATGCAAGGGAAGTTTGCAGAAATCTTTAGCCATGACTCCTAAGAGAACAGTTAAACTATAGATAATTTCGTAGTGAAGAATTTATTCCTCATTTGAAAACTCAAGTCCTCACTACCAGCTTTAAATTATTAATGTATGAAATTAATCCTCAATCAACTTTTGTAAAATTATTTGCAAATCTTGGGTTAAATTACTTACACCCTTTCGTAAAGCCTGTCTATTCCCTTGACAATTTTCCCATCTTTCATTAACAGAAATTGGTTCACCCACAAAAATCATCGCTTGTTTCCAACCTAAACGCGGACGACCTGGTAAAGTAGAATCTTTAATACGAGACAACATATCAAACATCAATAATATTGTTTCGGCAAATCTTTCGGCTGTGGGTTTTTCTTGGATATAATTAGCAGTTACAGCAACAAAACTTTCGGCAATTCTCATGTGCTGCATTTTCAAATCTGCCTCTTCGGCTACCCAATCAGCCAGACCACGTTTTAAAGGTGGTAAACTTTGAATATCAGATATATCATCTCGATAAATATAATTCCATCCAGCTTCTTCTAACCGCCGACATCTATCAATAAAATTTCCTTGATGTTGCACATTAAAATATTCTTCTGTAATTGTTAAAGCCGTATCCATCAAACGGTGTAATCTAGCTAGTAACACCTCATTTACAGGGTTTCCTTCAGTAATAACTTCTGTAAAATCTTTATGGTAAAAACGACGATAAAATTCCTCCATTTCCGAAATTAAATATTCCGCTAAACGGAGGACTCTCTGATATAAAATATCTTCCTGCTTTCCATTTTCCGAAATTCCCGTCACGTCTAAACCACTATCAGCTTCTAATTTTGATAGTAGCCAATCTATTTTTTGCCAAGGTGGATTAACATAACTATATTTAATACCAATAGGAATAATAAAAACCTGTTCTTCTCTGTTAGCCTTATGTAAATCTTCCACACACCAAAAACCCAACTGTGCTACACCAGGTTCTAAGGGACTGACTATACTACTGTGTCCATTTGTACCACCTTCTGGAGCAACAGCGATCGGCATTTTCCCGTTAGCAAATAATTCTCGCGCCATTTGGATAGCATTTCTATCTGCGCGTCTTCCCCTACGAATGGGTATACCTCCAAGTCTTGAAAATAACCATCCTAACCAATTCCCCGCCCATAAAGTCATTCCCCGTTCATACATAAAATGACTATGGACTGGGTATTTTAGATTAATTCCTTTTTGCTTTGCTACTTGAGGAACAATCCGTGATAGGAGGCATAACATAGATAGAGGATCTTCCACCTCTGGATGACGAAAAGCAATTAAAAATCGGACTTTACCAGCTTGAAATTCATGGTATAATTTAGCCAAGGGTTCAGCGTTTTTAGCTTCAATCTTGACAATACCAGCAGGTAGCCAAGGTCTAGTTCTCACCCGCAAAATAAAAGGCAAAAACCAAGATATGATTTTAACCATTAGGGGATTATGACGTTGGGGAATAAATTTCAGAGGTGGTTGGGTAGAATGAATAGATTTAGGCAAGTTGTTCTCCTGTGGTGTTGCGAAAACAGCAAAAACTGAGAAATCGCTGCTAATTTAATTATCATAGTCACTGATCATCTGACATGAACACACCACCAGACAAGCGAAAATTTGCACCTGCAACCCAGCGTAACCGCGAACCTATTCTGGAGATACTTTTACAGGTATTGCCTAAACGGGGAACTATACTAGAAGTAGCTAGTGGAACAGGTGAACACGCTGCATTTTTTTCCTATCATCTAGCACCACGTTTATGGCTACCCTCAGACCCCAACCCAGAATTGCGTGAAAGTATTACCGCCTGGTGTGAATATTTTCCCTGTGATACTATTCAACCACCTATAGATTTAGATACCAGTTCATCAATATGGCCTGTGGAAAAAGAGCCATTACCAGAACCGCACATTTCAGCCATTGTCAATATTAATATGATTCACATTGCCCCTTGGTCTGCTTGCTTGGGGTTAATGGGAGGGGCTGGGCGGATTCTTCCCCCTGGTGGTATACTCTATTTATACGGGCCCTATAAACAAAATGGAGAACATACTGCACCTAGTAATGCTGCTTTTGATCAATCTCTGCAAGCTCAAAATCCAGAATGGGGAGTGCGTGATTTAGAAGATGTAGTCATAGCCGCAGAAGCGCAAGATTTAACCTTGCGACAGACTCATTCCATGCCAGCAAATAACCTTTCCTTAGTGTTTAGACACAATTGATGGAGGTTAGCGGACTCGAACCGCTGACATCCTGCTTGCAAAGCAGGCGCTCTACCAACTGAGCTAAACCCCCGATTAAAATTCAAAACTAACTTTATATTTTCTAAAAAACAGGCTAATTTTAAATGTTGATAATATAATACCCTATTATTCTTTTTTTGTAAACCGATGAACCAAGAAAATCTTATAGTTGTTGCTGCTTTGTATAAATTTGTCAGTTTACCTGATTATAAGGAACTGCAAACACCTTTATTATCTTTTTGTCAGTCACAGAAGATAAAAGGAACTCTTTTACTAGCACAAGAAGGAATTAACGGGACTATTGCTGGTTCTCGTCAGCAAATTGACGCAGTTTTAGCTTGCTTACGCGCTGACTCGCGGTTTGCAGATTTAGAACATAAAGAATCTTATACGGAAACGCCACCTTTTGAACGGATGAAAGTCCGGTTAAAGAAAGAAATTGTGACTTTAGGCTTACCAGAAGTTAACCCTAATGAAAAGGTAGGAATTTATGTCAAACCAGAAGCATGGAATGATTTAATTTCCAACCCAGAAGTAACTGTTATTGATACCCGCAATGATTATGAGGTAACTATTGGTACTTTTAAAGGTGCAGAAAATCCCCAAACTCAAACTTTCCGAGATTTTCCCCAATATGTAAAAGAGAATCTTGACTCTAGCAAACATAAAAAAGTCGCTTTATTTTGTACTGGAGGAATTCGTTGCGAAAAAGCTTCTTCCTATTTACTTTCTCAAGGTTTTGCAGAAGTTTATCACCTCAAAGGCGGTATTCTCAAATATTTAGAAAATATCCCCCAGGAAGAAAGTTTATGGGAAGGAGAATGTTTTGTATTTGATGAAAGAGTTGCTGTGGGTCATGGTTTAGAAATAGGAAATCATGAGTTATGTTTTTGCTGTGGACATCCCATTTCAGACGCGGATAAATCTTCACCCAAATATGAAGAAGGGATTTCTTGTCCTCAGTGTTTTGACAGTTTGACAGAGGAGAAAAGGAAACGACAGCAGGAAAAATGGAAACAGTACCAATTGATGAATCAATAATCTCATTAATGTTGTATTACCCAATGCTCTTTATATAAAAATATTTTGTTTCTACCGTTTCCTTTATAAAACCAACATTTATTGTAGGTTGGGTAGAACGAAGTGAAACCCAACATTAGCGGTAGGATATCAAGGGGTGTTGGGTTTCGTCCCTCAACCCAACCTACTGATCGCTTCTGAAATGCGCGCATTTACAGAATTTGCTACTCATTGATGTTGTATTAAATACAAAATTTATTCAACACTTAATGATCTTTCTATTGCCCTTCTAATATAACGTTGATAAGGGATACCTTCTTTTTGTGAAACCTTCTTCACAGCTTCTAACATTTCTTCAGACATTCTGACATTTACACTTTTGTCTTTAGGCTTAAATTCAAAGGTTACAGTTTGAAAATTTCCAGGATGAAGATAATCTGATAAATCATCTTCTAAAAGTGTTTCTATTTCTTCATCCGTTTTGACTCTTGGGAAAATTTTCTTCATAGGAAAGTACCTCTTTTTCGTGCATATATCTCGCACTAATTGGTCTAATCAATATATCCTCTTGCTGATTGCGAAAAGTAAAAGCTACAAAAATGTGCCTTCCTTTACAGGAAACTCCTACAGCAAGATATCTATCTTCATCTTCCGAATGCTTAATGTCTGGGGTAATCAGAACATCTTTCTGATGAAATAAATACTCGATTTCTTCTTGAGAAACACGATTCCAGCACTTTTTGGAGTTTTCTTCATCCCAATCAAACCCATTTACAATTTCTAAATGACGTTTGTATATACAAATGTGAACATCATTTAATTTATCACAAGCTATGGCAACTGCTATATTCTCAAGACCCGACTTCTCCCAAAAATCGGGTATTGTAGAAAACAATCACCAAGAAACAACTACCGAGGTTGAGCTTTGAAACCACGACGTTCTAGCATTTGCCGTACCTGGGGACTAGGATTGTAGTTATAACCATAAGCAGAACGCTCGGAGTCATCCATAACTTGAGGTGTAAGTAATACAATTACCTCTCTGCGTTCATTCTTTCTATTCGTTTTTCTAAAAAGCGCACCAAGCAGGGGAATATCGCCTAAAATAGGGATTTTGGATACAGTAGATCGATCTTGATCTTGAATTATTCCTGAAAGAAGCAACGTCTGTCCATCTCGGAGACGAATTATGCCAGAATTCAGGGAACGTTCAGCAATTAAAGTTTCTTGCCCATTACCAATATCAACTGAACCGGCTGGAGATTTAACAACAGGAGCAGCTGATAAAGAAACAAAACCATTATCATCTATCCGCTCAATCTTAACAGCCAGTGTTAAACCTACATCTTCTTTAGTTATTTCTCGTTCTTCCCTCGACCCACTAACACTATCTGTTGTGGTAACTTTTATTTTTCCAACTACTTCTTGAGTGAGCTTAACGTTAGCAGTTTGACCTTCTTGGACTATTAAAGTAGGGTCAGTTAAAATTTTGGCGTTGCCAGATTCTACTGTAGCTTTGAGACTAGCTAAAAATCGTTTTGGGAAAGAGCTATAATCTATAGTAGGTGTGGAAGTCGTTGTAGTTGTAGTGAATGGTCTTCTACTCCCAAAATTGAGATTTGCTACCCCACCATCATTAGAGAAAAAGTTGTTGTCTATATTAAACGAAAAACTGGTATTGTAATCGTTAATATTAGATAGGTTAACATCAATAATTTTGACATTTACTACAACTTGACGACGGCGGACATCAAGCTGTACTAATTGAGATATTGCCATTTCCACCATCTTAGGATTACCAATCAATGTTACAGAATTGGTGCGTTCGTCTCCTGATGCCTGTAATCCTCTGAGTAAAGGTGTTGAATATTTATACTCAACCCGTTGAGTTTCAATTTTCGTTTCTGTAGTTGTCTGCGTTTGGGTAACTGCGGCGTTAGCAGCGCCACCTACTGGTACAGCATTGACACTGGTAACAAGTCGTTCTCTACTAACAGCACTTTCTGCACCCAAAGCCACCAAGAAGTTTAAGGCAACATCCACTGTTACCTGATTGAGTCGTAAACTCCGCATGACAGTATCACGGGTGGAGTTAGGTAGTTTAGCCCCGACAAAAATGGTCCGTCCTGTGCGGTTAGCTTCTAAACCACTCAAGCGCAAGACGTAGTTAAAGACATCTTGCACAGGCTCATTTTCTATATCTAAGGAGATACTTTGAGATGTCTTAGCTGCATCAGCACCTCCTGGTGCGGCTGGTGCTGCTCCTGCTGCTTCACCACCACTATAAACTACGTTTAACCCTGCCGCCCGCGCTAACAGTGATAAAACTTCTCTGACAGGTGCATCACGTAAGACTAACCGGGGAACTCGTTCTTGAGTGCCTAAATCAATGGCTGTGGGTGATGTATCAATGTTAGATTGGGTAATATCTCCTACTGGTGGGGCGACGGCTCTGGGTAAGAAAGGAGGCGCTTGGTTATAGGGTTGATTGGGTCCTGCTGCTTGAGCAATTTTACCGTCTATGGTGACTTGAGGATTAGGTACTAGGACATCAGGGCGTTTGCCTGGTTCATCTGGTTTATATTCAGATGTGGCAGCTGGTGCTACTGGTACTGGGTTTGTAGGGTTGGTTGTGGCTGGTGCGGCTGATACTTTGTCTGTGGGGTTAGTGGTAGCTGATGCTGTGGAATTGGTGGTGGTAGTAAAGCCCAGGGTAAGATTATTATCTTTTCGCATCACGGGTTGATTGCTGGGTGTATCATCAATTCCTGTAACTGTGACGCGAATACTATTAGTATCTAATTGTTTAACTTCAATTAAGGCGATGCCGGGGGCTGGGTTTTCCTGGCGGAAGTTTTCACCTTTGGGTAAACGCAGTTGAGCATTAATTACATCTGAAACTAGGGATTTGTCTTTTTTTGTGGTGAATACTTGGGGGCGATCGCCAGCAGCAGTTCTTAAGATTACACTTACTCCACCTTCAATGGTACTGAGTTTAACATCGGTGACTTGTGTTACTTGTGCCAAAACTGGTTGGGCTGCCAGAAGAACACAAGCTGCTGCACCTGATACAAAAACATTATTATTAAACTGTTTCACAGTTCATCCCTCACATAAAATAAAAGTCTAATTGGTAATTGGTAATTGGTAATTAGTAATCCGTAGTTGGTAATCGGTAGTTGGTAATTGGTGAGAGGAACTACTATCTGTTCCCTTTTCCCTTTTCCCTCTTGCCTCTTGCCTCTTGCCTCTTGCCTATTCCCTGCCTATTTTGGTGGCGCACTAGCGGCGGCTGCTTTGGCTGCTAAATCGGCTGCTTCTTCATTAGTTAGTGGCATGAGAGCCTCTAATTCAAAAGTCGTGGCCAGTTTACCGACACCTATTTGTACAGGATTATCCTTATCTCCTGACGTTTCTGGAAGAGACAGTTTGGAATTATAGTTTTTAACTAACAATAAAGGTTGCAATCGCTCGATGTTTCGCATGATTGCTTGGGTTTGCTCAAAATTACCTTCAATTTCGACATTAAAGGTGCTGCGTTTGAGTTTGCCGTTTACTTCTGCGCCAAAACTACCATCTTCTACGATTGCAGGTGTTTCAGAAGTAGGAACAAATTTTTTCATTTTAGCTTTAACACCATTGCCAATATTTTGGCTATTGCTAGAATCTATCAAGCGGCTGGTATCTAGCAAGAGGGTATCTAAACTTTTTTCGTCTGCAAATAAAGCTAAAACTTGTTTTTGTTGTTGTTTAGCAGTAGCTAAATCTGCTTCTATTTTACCAATTTGTCCGGCTTGGACTTTCTTTTGATCAACTTCTGCTTGGAGTTGATCACGTTTGGTTAGTTGTTGTTGATAGGCATACCAAGCGGGCATAACCATATTGAGCATCATATAACCAGCACCGGCTACGCCCAGAAAGCCAACTACACCACCAATAATAGTTGGGGTGAGGGTTACGCCAAAGACGACGGGGGCGGCATTTGCCGTTTGTATACCTTGGCTGGGAAAATTTAGGTCTTCACTCATTGTCATTTGGCAATGACTCCTACTTTTTTGATATTACGAAGTCTATCTACTAGTCCAACTGTGCCTTTTTTCTCTAATTCTGAAATTAAATCAGATGCTGGCACGCTACTTAAACCTGTTTTGATAGTGTATTTAACTACTTGCAGGGGTTTTATTCTGAGATTAGTTGTTGTTGCCTGTGGGGGAACAAAACCTGTAATTGCTGGCGCATCTATTAATTCTGCTGTCATAATTTTGGTTTCTATGGGATTCAAAAATTGAGATTGTCCCAAACTGAGGGCAAAATCATTAACAAAACCATAGGACATTGCATAGCCAGAAATTTCCAAAAATCCCGCCGGGTTAGGAACAGGGGTTGCAGTTACAGGGGTTTGGCCAGGAGGTGGACCGGGAACTTGTTTAATAGTTTCGATTTGCACTTTGTTAGGAATGCGATCGCGCAAATCCTGTAACATGGCTGACCAAGGACGAATTTGATCAAAAACTGTAACTAAAGCCTTGTTTTGGGTACTAATACTATTTACTTCAGCCTTAAGTTTTGTGATGTTAGCGATTCTGCCATCTAAAGTCTTGCCTTCTTCTTCTAGTTTGCCGATTTCCTGGGCTAGTTCGGCGGTTTTGCCTTGCAGGATAGATAAACCAGCAAATACTAAAGCGGGTAATACTAAACCCACTCCCAGTCCTATGTAAACTGGAACTAAATTTCCCCCCAGTTGTATTTGGGTCTGTGGGGTTTTAATTTTACTTGGGGACTGATTTTGATATTCTGGACGGTCTTTGAGAAAGTTGATATCTAGACTGTACATTTGATTACACCTCCCGCATTCCTAGACCCAGGATAATACCCAAGCCAGGACGTTTAATTAAAGGATATTTTTCGGCATCTACCTCCAAGGACAAAGAAGCAATAGGATCTATTTGAGTGGTAGGTAAACTTAATCGTTGAGTAAAAAACTCATCCATTTGTTGTAGTCCACCGCCTGGTCCTGCGAGAAGAATCTGGGCGACTTCGAGATTTTCACTTTGATTGAGGTAAAAATCAATAGACCGACGCAGTTCATCTGCTAGTTCTCCTAGAACCCGTAACATGGAAGCCATACCAGGATTACTACCAGTGATGCCAGTATTAGTTGCATCTGGGGGAGTAGCTGGAATCGTCATACTTTCCAACATATCCATTTCCCGTGATGCTGGTAAGTTCATAGCTCTGGATAGGGCTGTTTGGAGTTGATAAGTTCCAATTGGCACTGTTCGAGAAAATTGTGGCACACCATTGATAATAATGGCAATTTCCGTACTATCAAATTCAATATCAACTAATACGGCTGCTTCTTCTGGTCCAAATAAACGCAACTGATTACGAACGGTACGAATGAGGGCAAAACTGTTAATTTCTAAGATATCAACAGCTAATCCTGCCTGTTCAAAGGTGTTCAAATAGGTTTGGGTGACATCTTTGCGGGTTGCCACTAACAAAACTTGAACTTTTTCGATGCCGTCTTCGTCTACAAAGTAACCAAGTTTTTGATAGTCAACATCAGCTTCTTCACGGGGATAGGGCAAGTATAAAGAGGCTTCATGGTTGAGTACCATTTCCCGTAACTCTTTGTCATCTAATTCCGATGGTACGGGAATCAAACGCACGATCGCATCTCTCCCTGGTATGCAGGTAGCCACACGGGTAGCTTTGGTTTTGCTTTGGGCGATCGCTTCTTGAATAATTTCTGCCATTCCTGGAGAATCAGCAATTTGCCCATCAGCAAATATACCTTCTGGAACTGGTACGGAAATTAAAGACTCAATTTTTAAGTTTTGGCGATGTCTACGTAGTTGTACTAGGTTCACCCGTTCGGGTCCTAGTTCAATCCCAATACCGCTATTGGATTTACTAAAGAAACTAGTCAAGGCTTGCAGCACTGTTTTACCCGTTAAATTACTAAAGAAAAATGGTTCATCAGTACATAGTATGCTAAAATATTAAAGTAAAAATTCCAACCAGATGAGGAAGAACAGCAAAACCATTGATATAGTTGACTTAGGAGACCAAATTGTAGTTGACTGTAAGAGAAAATGTTGAAATTTAGG
>JBJTUF010000294.1:0-11681 GCA_046080565.1 Cuspidothrix sp.
TATTTGAGTTTTGAACAAAATTAGGTATTGTAGGGTGTGTTAGAACGGAGTTCGTAACGCACCAAACCCTTGATAATGGTGCGTTACGCTATCGCTAACACACCCTACGCATATTTCAAAAATCAAATATTAGTTCTATATATTACCTACTAATAATACAAAAACAGATAGAATATCTCACCGACAATATTGGATAGCAAAGCACTACTGACGTTCATCTTTTTTTGGAAGTTATGTACGATTTGTATTTGATTTTTCCTAAGTGCCTATACTTATGCCAAAAATGATAAGATAATTTACGTTTAAAGGGAAGTTAATAGTAAATTATTAGTTAGATTAAATTGGCACATAACCTATGATTGTACAAAAACTTTAAATAAAAAATTATTGCTTAATTTATACTTAAGTATAAAATATGTTAAATTAAGACAAATATAAGTTATCAGTCTTAATTGCTAGTGAGATTTATCTGAAATTAAGGGATGTATGGTGCAGATTCTTGACTCTACTTTAAGAGAAGGGGAACAAACTCCAGGAGTTTATTTTTCTCCAGAAAAAAAAATACTAATTGCTAAGTTTTTAGATCGGATCGGAGTTGATATTATTGAGGCAGGTAATCCGGCTGTAGATAATGAAATTGCTGTAGGGATTAAGCTAATCGCTCAAGCGGGACTAAAGGCTAAAATAGGCGCTCATTCTCTATGTAACATAGACAATGTGAAACAAGCTTTAGATTGTGGTATTGATTTTTTGGGTGTATTTTTTAGTGTTTCCAAACAGCGATTACAAAAAGATTACAAGATTAATTTAGATGTAGCCATTGAAAAAATTATTCAAGATCCCTACATACGAGTTTTGCTAATAGTCAATGGATAGTCTTGAGTTACTTATTAGCAATATCTATTTTTGTTTTGAGTGTATCAAAATTAGGCGATATGGTGAGCAAAAAAAAGTTGTATATTATCGGCATGATAGTATTTACAATTAGCTCATTATTCTGTGGACTTGCGCCAAATATAGGCTTTTTAATTGCTTTTCGTGCTATTCAAGGACTAGGTGCTGCCTTTATATCAGGACTGGGAACAGCAATGATTGTAGAAGCTTTTCCTCCTGAAGAAAGAGGGTTGGGTTTAGGCATTCGGGCGGGAGTTTTTGGTTTAGGAATGATGTTAGGCCCGACAATAGGAGGATTACTAATTAATATAGGAGATTGGCCTTTAATTTTCTTTATTAATGTGCCAATTGGAATTGTCGGAATTTTAATGATGGCTTATTTTGTCCCATCTTCTATTGTCAATCCTAAAAAACAGAAGTTTGATATTATGGGAACTATAGTTCTCACATTTATGTTAACTTGCTTTATTTTAGGCATAACTTTATTAGAAGAACAGAGTTATAACTTAAATATGATTCTGGTTTTGTTATGTTTATCTATTATTTCTTTAGGTATTTTTCTATTTATAGAATCACGAACCTTAAACCCTATTCTTGACTGGAAACTTTTTAAATCTTTAGATTTAAGCTTAGGTTTAGGATTACGATTTATAGGTAACTTTGTGATTGCCGGAGTTATATTTATTCTCCCTTTCTTTTTTCAATGGGTCAAACAATACTCTAGTGATAAAATTGGTTTTTTCTTAGCAATTCCACCAATTATTATTGTCCTGACAGCGCCTATTGCTGGGATGCTTTCTGATAAATTTGGCTCACGGATTATTAGTTTAATCGGATTAATGTTAATGGCTATTGGCTGCTTATTAATTAGTGCCTTTAGTGCTGAATTCACCATCATTAACTATATGATAGCAATTATTCCCTATGCTTTAGGTATAGGAATGTTTCAATCTCCTAATAATAGCGCCATTATGGGAGCAGCACCTCAAGATAGTTTAGGTATTGCTTCGGGTTTATTATCCTTATCACGAATATTAGGACAAACTTTAGGTATACCATTAGTTGGGGGTATATTTTCATTTGTCACTCTGAATAACACAGAATTAATCACTGATATGACTAATGCACCCATTGAATCATTAATTTTAGGGACACAAATTACCTTTGTATTTATTGGTGGACTTTTACTGATTTCTACAGTATTTGCTATTGGTTTATGGTGGTTTGAACAAAATCAATTAACGACAAAAAAGTTTATTTCTGATTAATAATCATTCGCTAAACTCTCTAGAGAGAAATTTATTTCTCTTATTAAAACCTAAGTCCTTACTACTAACCCAAAGTTTGTAATGAGGAATTTATTCATTTATAGCAGAAGGCAGGAAGTAGGAGAAAAAGCCTCGTTATATATACGTTTCAAGGATTCATAATCTCCTAATTATCCTGGCTACAGCTATATCTCGACTTATGCAAAACCTACTTCAAATACTGTCATCGCGACGTAATCAATTCTGTATAAAGATGCACCAAATTTAGATAGGAACGAACCGCAGAGCCGCAGAGGACACAGAGGAGGAAAACAGAAGATTGAAAAATTAGGCGCAGTCTCATAAAGAAATGGTATGAGGAAGCAACCTCAAACCCCTACATTTCGTTAAAATGTGTAAGTCCTATATATACTTAACATAATTCTTCTAAAGATATCTTTTCTGTGTTGTATAATCCTTCAATTTTCTTTGTCGCAGGTTCTAAAATTTCTTTCCCACTTCTAATTTGGATGTTTAATTTATCTTGAATTTTATCAAAAATTCCCAATAGGGAAATAGGTCTGCCAATAGTTTGTGTAGTTCCTCGAACTTTAAAATCAGTTACAAATTTACCTTCTGTGGGGATATGAAGAGGTAAATTAGAAGCCTGAATAATTTCCTGTATCTCTGCGAGTGTTAAACTGGGAATTGGGGAAATTTTTGTTTCCAGATTTACAAACTTGATTAAATCTGGTTGGCTAATGACAACATCTTCCACTGGTTCATATTGAAATGTGATTCTTCCTGCTAAATTATCAGTAATTGCATAAATAGGAATAGAGTAAGGAGGTTTAGGTACAGAACCCTGTGCATAGAATAAACTACCCTCTGCTGTGACAGTAATTTGAGATGTATCTGCTAAAGTTTGCAAAGATTGTAAATTAGCAATGGTACTTTTAACAAAGACAGAATCCAAGCCTAAAATAGATGCTAATTCCTTAGCTGTAGGAGGTGGATTAAATTCCATACCAGCACGAATAATAAACTCTTCTAAAACGTTAAATTTACGAGGTTCTTTAATAGTTAACTCTAATATATTTTGAGTGACATTATAGCGAAATTGTCGTGCTATTATAACTGATAAATTAGAGTTTTCAGATTCAATTTTCTCAACCAAATATTTTAAACTTTCATCAATTGATTTAACTAGAGAAGCAGGAAACATCAATAAAACCTCCATGATGATTAACAGTATTGGCAACCTCAGAATACATAGTACCGACTGGCCCAGGTTTAGCTGTAAATAAATCGTGACAACCAACAATTACTAATAATTCTTGAGCGCGAGAAAAAGCGACATTTACTCGTTCTGGTTTATTGGCAAATCCTACATCTCCTTGAGAATTATTCCGAACCATACTCACAATTACAACAGGTCTTTCCATCCCTTGAAATCTATCAACTGTACCTGTTCTAATTTGTAAAGAAGGGAAAAGTTCAGATTGTAATCGCTCATCAATTTTTCTTAATTGAGCGCCATAAAATGTAATTACAGCTATTTCTTTTTTCGGTTCTCCATTGGCAACTTTATCCACCCAAACCTGTTCAAATTGCTCACAGATACTTGCAATTACATCAATTTCTTTAGTGTTAAAAAATGAAGTTCCATTGCGTTCTTCATGAAAATCTTTTTCTCTAGGGATGTTTACCCAAATTAAATGATGGTAAGGTTGAATTATTTCCCCAGATAAATTATGAGCGCGTTTAGTATCGGGTTCTAAAATCCCACATTCCAATTTACCATGATAGAATTGATTAATTGCTCCCATAATCATGGGGTGCATTCGATATTGAGTATTCAGCATTTTTCTAATGCTTTTATCAGCAGTTTCAAATTGACTTTTAAATAATGATTCTTCTAAAAATTGTAATTCTTCTCTAGTATTACCCATTGTCTGCGCGACTTCTTCTACTGTGCTAGTATCAAGCATTGGTGGTAATTGTTTATGGTCTCCTACCATGACTAATTTTTTACCTTTCAAAGCGGGAATAAGTAACTCTGGAGGAGTACATTTACTCACTTCATCAATAATTACAACATCAAAAGATTGAAATTCTTCTGAGAAATTATAATTTGCAGCTTGAACACAAGTAATACCGACAACGTTAGCATTGTCTAAATAAATTCCTCTTAAATCTTTACTATCTTGTTCGGAAGGTTGACGTAATTTACTAATCCAATCCTGAACAAAATTTTGATATTTTTGCAAATAATTTTCTTCACTTTGAAGTTGTTTTTCCCAGGAATCAAATTTATTTTTGATTTTAGCTAGACACTCTAAATTAAATAAATCATCATCAGGCAATTCTGGTTTTAATTTAGGGGGTATGGTTTGCCAAATTGAGTGCCACCAATTCCGTTCTATAATTAAACTATCTGGTAACTGTAATTTTAATTGTTGTTCTATATCAGCTATTTTGATTTGTAATTCTTGAAGTTGTTGGTGAAAATTATCGGTTTGTGTTTGCAGAGTGGCTAAGTTCTGAGTTAAAGCGTCTTTAATTGTTTGTAAAATAGTAAAAGGTGCTAAGGATGAAATGAGAGTCTCTAATTCATGAATGCGACTTTCCCAAAACTTAACTTGCTGGGAAAATTGCTGAGGTTGTTCCCAAATATTTGTTTGTGTGGTTAGATATTTTTCTACTAAAATCCTTAGTGGATGAAGTATATTCTGCTGTTTATGAAATGCTTGTGAGTTATTAATAACTTCTGCCAATTTTAAATTAGCAGTTTCTTTACTTGTCTTTACCTGAATTTTAGCTTCAGATATTTGTTCTAAAGAAATTCCATTTTGAGGAAGTTCTTGAAATTGCTGATGTAAAATTTGTAATTGTTGTTCTGCTTCAGTTTTGACTTTTAAAACACATTGACGCGCATGGACTAAAATAATATCTAATAATTCTTGGGTAATGCGGGTAAGAGTAGCTTCAATGTTGTTCCATTCAAAGGATTGACTATAAGTTTTTTCTAATCTAATTAAAAAAACTTGTGTATTTTCAACGAGGAATTTTCGCTGTTTTGGGTTAAGGAGGGGATAATTTTGAAACTCTTGATAGGTTTTTTGCCATTGAATTTGATCACTTTTTGATAATACTACAGGAATTTGACTAAAATTTTGCTGTAGAAAATAACTAAAATCATGTTTTTTGCCTTTTCTATCAGTAAAATTACCTTCGATTTCATAAGCTATGGCTTTTGTTAATAATGACCAATCTGGTAAATTAACTTTATAATTTTTAGGAACGATGGTTAATTTTAAGTTTTTCGCAAACATCAATAATCCTAATGGTAAATCTACCATGTTTTCTGTTAATGCTAAATCAGATTGTTGACATTCTTTTAATACTTGATACAAATTATTATATGCTGTAGATTTCCATTCGACAATCGCCTCAACAATATAATCTATTTCCCGTTTGCGATTTTCCCAAATTTGAATTGTGGGTTGGAGATTGTTTTGATTAGTGAATTTTTGATAATCTGTTTCTAGTTTTTGCAAACATAAGGAATTTTGTTGAAAAGTATTGACTAATTCTGCTACTTCGGAAATAGCTATAGCCAAATTATTGGCATCTTTTAATCCCTGGTTAAATTCACAAAAATGATTTGTAATAGTTTCCTGCAACCAAATAGCTAAACCAAATGCACCAAAAGCGGGACGGACAAAACCAATTTCTTCGGTATATTTAATAGCTTGACGAACACTTTCTCGAAAATCTTCTACTTGTTGATTGTTTTCTGTATAGGGTTGAAGACGTGGTAAAAAATCTTTAATGTCGGGAGATTCCCAGTCTAAATCTGCTGAATTATTTAAAATATTTTCTAAACCAGTAATTAAAGATGCAATTTCATCCTTATTTCCTAAAATTTGATGATATTCACTTTGTTGATTTTGATAAATTGTTTCTAAATTTCCTTTTTCATTTTTGAGTTTATTTTGTTGTTGATGTAATTCTTCTTCATCTGAAAAATAATCTGTAAATCGGGTTAATAATGGTAATAATTTATTGATATTTTGAATATTTTCTTGCCGTTGACTGAGATTGTTTTCGCAGTCGGTAGCGGTATTTTGTAGCCATGTACCAATTACTTGGTCTTCTAAAAATGGTTGTCCTTCTTCTCCTACTTTTTCGGCTTTTCCTTTTCTAATAGCACGAATAACGGGATTGTGAACTAAACGACTGAGGGCGTTATCAACGGCTAAATTGGCTTGAGAGGTAATTAATGTCCGTCCTCCGCGTAATGCTACTTGATAGCAAATTTCGGCGATTACTGTTGTTTTACCTGTTCCTGGTGGCCCTTGAATGAGAACTAAATCTTCTGCGGAAAGTACCTTTTCTACTGCGGCTTTTTGACCAGGATTTGCAGAAGATAATAATAAATCTTTTGCTTTGAGTTTAATTCTTTTGGTAATGGTTCTGGCTTGGGAAGCGTCAAATAAAAAGTTACCTAAGTAGGGATTTTGAGTACGTCCTTGCCTCAATTGTTCTAGGGCTTTTTCTTTGCGTTCAATTTGTTTGATGTCTCCAGCAGCATCAAAGAATAAGTAGCCATTTTTGGGTAGTTGGTAATTACCTTTAGCTATATATTCAATTAGATCTCGTTCTAAACGAATATGAATTAGATTATGTTTTTGATCAATTTTTTCAATAGTTCCTAGTTGACGACTGTGGCGGCGGTTTCTATCTGTGGGTATGGAGTCTAGGAAGTTAACTTCCTGATTTTTGGCTTTTTTGACTCGTTCCCAAAAGTTTTCTACTCCTAAGAAATTATCTTCCGAACCGTCTAGAGTGGCTGAGTTAATCTTTATTTCTACGGTTATTTGGCGAGAATTTAAGGGGTAATTTTGCAGGATAAAAAATACACAAAATTGTCGTGATTTAGCAATGCGTTCTTCAACTTTTAAAAAGGCTTTCCAGGCTTGGAGTTGATCTTTTGTTGGCACATGATGTCCACAAATTGGCATATTTTTAATTTTTGCCAATAATGTTTTCGGGATATCGAGACGATATTGATGATTAGGAATTAACCGCAATAAATAGGGTAAAGCGTAACCGTCAATGCTGCCGCGCGATTCGGGAATTAAATAAGCTGATAAAATTTTAAAACCGCCATATCCGTCTTGACCAATAGCGGCTTTCATTCCTAATGTTTTTCCGAGTTTTTTTAGTCTTTTTGGTAATTCAAATTTATCTTGATCTGTGGCTATGGTTAACTCCCAAATTTCTTCACCTGGTTCTTTGGCATTTCCTTGACGGCGAAGATAAAATAATCCAGGTTGTTTACCAACTAAATCAAATAATAATTCATTAGCACGTTCTCGCCGTTCTCGAAAATCAGGATATAATTGTAGGGATGATTGACCTTCAAAATGACGCACGAAATTATCAACTGCTGAACCTATGAATGTATAACCGCAATCTTCTATATTTGTTTTAGTATTCATGGTGTTGGTAGATAATAGCAGTAATAAATAATTTAAAATTTGAATAGATATCAGATGTTGGGTTGAACCCAACCTACATCTACATCTGATATTTAATCTCTTTTCTGTGTGTTCTTTGCGCCTCTGTGGTTCGATAAAATAATTTCAAACCGCAGAGTCACATTAAAAGGGCTGATATTAAGAAGCTAGTGCTACTTCTACCACTTGTTGTAATTGACCTTGGTTGTACATTTCAATCAAGATATCTGAACCGCCAACAAATTCACCATTAATGTATACTTGGGGAATGGTTGGCCAGTTAGAATATTCTTTGATACCTTGACGAATTTCATAATCTGCGAGTACGTCAAGGGTTTCAAAGGGAACTCCCAAGGTGTTGAGAATTTGAACAACGTTATTAGAAAAACCACATTGAGGCATTAATTTGGTTCCCTTCATGAAAACCATAATTTTGTTTTGTTGGATCAAGTTATCAATTTTTTCTTGGATTTCTGGAGTCATGGTTAGTTATTTCCTTTGTTGCTAAAAGTCAACAGTCAATACAATGTTAGATTTCGTCTTTTTAATCCAAAATCCTAAATTTCAAATTAGTTTGTTGCTGCCCAAGCTTCGGGAGTGTAGGTTTTAAGTGCTAAAGCATGAATGGCTTCGCTGGACATAGCTTGTTGCAATGCACCATACACTAGCTGATGTTGTTGAACCAGTCCCTTATTTTCAAACTGCGATGAAACTACTGTCACTTGATAGTGATCACCACCGCCTGTCAAGTCTTGTACTTGCAGTTGGGCATCTGGCAGTTGTGCTTTGATCATTCCTTCCACTTGCTGCGGACTCATCATCGCAATTCCTGAAAAAAACTTACTTCTCTATTATTAACAGATATGTAGCGTTTGCCTGTTGTCAGTGACCATTTACTAATTATTTTTTACCCTGACGAGTAAAGGGAATATCTACAAAACCTAATTCCAATAATTGTTGATAAGCTTTTGTGCCTAATTCTCTGGTGGGGTTTTGACTTTTAATGATTTGTATGAGTAGAGGTATAGCTAATTCTGGTTGATTTTGCGCTCGATGTACTAAAGCTAGTTGATAGGTGGCTTCATCGCGTTTTTGAGCAGTTCCTAATGCTTTTTGACGGTGGGAGTCTGCTGCTCGAATATCAATGCCCGCAAAACTAGAATTTAGTTCTTGATAAAAGCCTGATAATTGATTATAAATTTGTCTTGCTTCTTGGAGTTTTTTGGCGGCGAGGGGGTAGTTTTGATTGGTCACTGCGTCGGCGGCTTCTTTCATCAAGCGATCGCCTCCATTAATACTCAAAATACTATTACTGGGTACTGTGGGGCTAAGAGTATCAATCTTGTCGCCGCTCGTCGGTTTGGCTTGACTGATAAGATCGGAGGATTTTTTTAACTCAGCCTGGGCTGGTGATAGCAGTCCCATAACTGCTATAAATGATACTGATAAAGATAGAATGGGAATTAAGGGAGCAGCATTCATAAGGTTAATTAGTGCAACAATTCTATAGACAGCAAGAAAACTTTGTGTATCTTAACTCTCTTTAGTCCCAGAGATAAAGTCAAGCCACTTGACAAGTTTCCATCATTTGGACTAAACATTGTGTGAATCAAGTTCCTGTTTGAGGCAAGAGGCAACAGACATAATAAAAATTTGTTTTTCTAATTACCAATTACCAATTACCAATCATCAGCTTAAACTGTATAACTTAGGTTATTAAATCATACTTAAATTATGAGTGATAATATTAATTCTGGGAATGTTCCCGAAACAAATGTACCCAATAACAGCCAAGCATTAACTTTACAACGTGGTGGCGAAGAGTTGATGCTAGAAAAAACATTATATCGTTTCACTACCCGTCATAATGGCACTATTAGCCGCGAAAAACTATTACAAATATCTGGGGCTGTATGGCGGCGTAGTATCCCCCAAACAAAGTTAGAATTATATACAGTCTCGCCTGAGCATATAGACACAGTGATGTCTCAACTACGGGCTGATGAAAATATAGCTTTTGTGAGTCATGTTTATACACTGGAAAATAATCCGGGAACGTTTGTTTATCTGAGTGACCAAATTACAATTCAATTTGCTACCTGGGTGGATAATACTAAAATAAATGCTATTGCTAATACCTTCAATTTAGTACAAGATCAACCAGTTGAAGGTGTACCTAATACTTTTGTTTTTCTAGTTACTAAACAAGCTACACAAAACCCAGTTAAAATTACTAATCAGTTACAAACATTACCGGAAGTTTTAGCGGCTGAACCGAATATTATCATTCAACAAGAACCCCATTATCGTCCTAAAGATACTCTCTATCCTCAGCAATGGTATCTCAATCATAATGGTGGTAGTCAATTATTAGCTAGTTCTCATATTTCTGTAGAACAAGCTTGGGATATTACGCGCGGTGTGCGTTCTGTGGTTGTGGCTGTAGTAGATGATTCTTTTGATTTAAGGCATCCAGATTTTCAAGGTAATGGTAAAGTTATTGCCCCTAGAGATTTAAAAGAAAATGACTTTTTACCCCTGCCTGGAGAAAAAGAAACTAGTCATGGGACTGCTTGCGCTGGACTAGCTCTAGCTGAAGAAAATGGTTCAGGAATTGTAGGAGTTGCTCCTGGTTGTTCTATGATGCCCATTCGCACTACTGGTTTTTTAGATGATAAATCAATAGAAGATATCTTTAATTGGGCAGTGGAAAAGGGAGCAAGTGTTATTTCTTGTAGTTGGGGAGCTTCTGCTGTTTATTTTCCCCTTTCTATTCGTCAAAAAGCTGCTATTAGTCGGGCTGCTACCAATGGCAGAAAAGGCAAAGGATGTGTAATTGTTTTTGCGGCCGGAAATGCTAATCGTCCTATTAATGGCACTGTTAATGAACAAAATTGGCCAAAAAATATTGTCCAAGGTAAGACAAATTGGTTAAGTGGTTTTGCCGTTCATCCTGATGTGATTACTGTCTCTGCATCAACTAGCTTAAATAAAAAAGCAGCCTATAGTAATTGGGGAGATAATATTTCTGTTTGCGCTCCTAGTAATAATGCACCTCCAGGAATGTGGTTTCAAGAAACCGGTTATGTTTATACACAACCAGCAATTGTTTCTGCCTTAGTGGGAGTGGGAATGTTGACAACCGATCAAATAGGGGGAGCAGGTTATGATGCTGGGAACTTTACTAATAACTTTGGTGGAACTTCTAGTGCTACTCCCATAGTTGCAGGAGTGGCGGCTTTAGTATTATCAGCTAATCCTGATTTAACAGCCCAACAAGTGAAACGAATTTTGCAAGATACGGCTGATAAAATTGTGGATAATAACGCTGATCCACAGTTGGGTATCCGTGGCGGTACTTATAATAGTAATGGTCATAGTCAATGGTTTGGCTATGGTAAAGTTAATGCTGCTAAGGCGGTCAGAGTAGCACAACAAATGGGTACTGTAGCCAAAACTACGAATAAACAAACACAGGTAAAAAATTCTCAAGTTGTGAGTATTCCTGATAATAATAAACAAGGAATTAAAAGTGCGATCGCTATTGATGAACCTGTGAATGTTGGCGATATTCAAGTTACAGTGAATATTACCCATGACTTTCTAGGAGATTTAGAAGTTTATTTAATTGCTCCCAATAATCAGCGAATTTTATTACAAAGTCGCACCTTAGGCCGCCGGAATCAATTACAAAATACTTATACAGTGCGATCGCATCCCGCCCTCAAACAATTTCTTTCCTTACCCGCAAAAGGCAAATGGCAACTACAAGTTATTGACTTTGCTGCTTTAGATGTGGGTAAACTGAATAGCTGGGAATTGGTTATTGGTCATGGGAAGTAATTTATAGGACTTAAACATTTTAGGGCTAGTAACTAGACCTGTCCGAAAATTAAAAAGGCTGTCTGTGTCGGGCTTTGAGGATGTTTTCATGTGAGCCAGACTTGACGTAATCATGAGGGCTAGAGATAGTTACTGTTAGTATAGCCCGGAAAAAATGCCGATGGTTATTTCA
>JBJTUF010000295.1:0-8100 GCA_046080565.1 Cuspidothrix sp.
TTGTTGAGGGTATTAACAACAAACTCAAGTTGATTAAACGTTCTGCTTATGGATTTAGAAATTTTGATAATTTCCGATTAAGATGCTTGCTTACTTGGAAGTTTAAATATTAGTTTAGCATACTATGTACTGATGAACCGAATTATTTAGCCAATTAATTGATACAATTCGTGGTATAGTAGAAATAGAACAAACACAAAGAGATAGATCCTTAGAAACAACAGTACAAATATTAGGTATAGGTTTTGGTGGTGGTGCAATAGTTTCTGGTGTCATAGTTCAACACATTGATAAAATCAATCAACCCATACCAATTATTTCACCTCAAACTCCCCTGAATCCCTTTTTAGCATCTTTAATTTTAAGTATAATTGCTACCATTAGCTGTACTTTTCTAGCTATGTTGGCTATATGGATAACCAAGCGTAAATAGTATTGCTTTGCTGATTGTTGAACAATTTCAATATATGAAAAATGTCTGGTATTAAATATATAAATAAAAATTTAGCGCCAGGTACTTTTTGCTGAATATTGGGTATAAACCAGAAAAATACAGTTTTTTCAACTTGAAACTGAAGTCATCAAAATTCAACTTCAACTTTCATTTTCCAACTTATCTCAAATTACAGTTATTACCTGGACGCTGATTGTTAGACGTTCTTTTTGCGCGTCTCGCGCCAAATTTCGGCCATTCTTCCCCAGTTAGTGCCAAATTCATCCGCACCTAAAAGAGTTCCCGGTCTTTCTTCATCCCAAGAAGCGGAAAGAACACCATAGGTAATTCCCAATACACCTAAACCAAACAATCCCATATTCACCAATAAAACGGCGATAGGGGGTAGTTGAACATGAGCTAAGGTAACGAGAAGATAGCTAATTACCAAACTGGCAATCCCTAAAAATGTGGGAATACCGCAAAAACAAGCAACTCGGCGAATCATTCGCTGGCTAACTACTTCAGGAATCGCCATTTCTTGTTTAGAATAACGGCGTTGCTGTTGTGGTTTTTCTGGAGTTTCTTTAGTTTTGATAATGGGTTGACTAACAGCCTTAGGAGGTTTTGGACGCTTTTTATTTGGCTCAAAAGGTAAGTTATTACTACGTTCTGATTCTTCAGCAGCCATAAGAATTAATTCCTAACCGCGAATACCGAGACGAGTAATTAAAGCTTTATATTTTTCCTGACTACCTGCTTGGATATAAGCTAGAAGACGCTTTCTTTGACCAATCATCTTCAATAATCCTCTACGGGAAGAATGGTCTTTCTTGTTAGCTTGCAAGTGTTGACTGAGCTTGTTAATGCGGTCAGTGAGCATTGCTACTTGAACTTCAGATGAACCTGTGTCGGTTTCGTGAACTTGGTAGCCAGCAATTATTTCTTGTTTGCGCTGTTGCGTCAGAGCCATGGTCGTTTAAATTTTGATTGTTTCTAAAATTTGTGTAGCAGTCTCCTATTATATCACAGCTATTAATCTATGTGAGAAATTCTTCAGGGGGAGGCAAGAGGTAGACATCTGTACTCGATAACCGGCACTGAAAATTAATGTAGAAACGTTTTATAGAAGGTCTCTACAAGGGTTTTAGAAAACGCTTATGTAATTTTCAGATAGGTCTATTTGCTTCTGCGCCCTTGCTTTACTCTGGTGATTTGAGAGCTTGATCTAAAATATGTCTTGCTTGTTCTGCTTTTGATCTTGCTTCCTGGTAACGCAGATTCGCTTGAGCAAAATTTTTGAGAACCTTAAAACCTTCTTTGAGATAAGCAATTTCTTCCTCGGTTACGGATTTATCGGAAAATAGTACGTCAATAGCTTTACGGATTTCTAAGGCTTCTGTGCGCGATTCTTGCACCTTTAACTTTAAAGAGGCTAAGTTACTGAGAATTTGCACTGCTTGGGTAATTTCATCTTCACGATTAGAAGTATCTGTGGTGGGTTCTTTTACCTCTATTAACTGTTGAGGTCCAAATCCTTCCTCTAGTTCTGTTGGTAACTCACCAGCGTCCATGAGTTCCATTAACTGATCCATTGCTTTATCACGGGCTTTTGGGGAATCTTTGCCAGGAACGGTGAGAATAATTTCTGGACTTTGAGCAAGACTATACTGAACCATAGGTGTATATATATAAATCCTAACTATTTTTAAGAAGTATGATTGCTATTGAGAATCACAAACACAAGAAATTCTAGTTTAATTATACTAAAGAAAGGTGAACGATAATATAACAAAATAACAAATTTATGAATCCCAATCCCGCTATTATGCGTTCTGTGGAACAACTAGGCTACCGAGTTACTGTTGGCGATGTAGCTACTCAAATAGGATTAAATATCGCTGAAGTTAATCAAGGCTTATTAGCTCTTGCGGCTGATGCTGGGGGACATTTGCAGGTAGCAGAATCAGGTGATGTTGTTTACCAATTTCCTCAAAATTTCCGAGATATTTTACGCAATAAATATTTACAAATTAGAATAAAAGAATGGTGGAAAAAAATTTGGTCTGTACTATTTTACCTGATTCGGATTTCCTTTGGCATCTTTTTAATTCTCTCTATTTTGCTAATTACTGCGACTATCATCATTATTATGACTGCGAGTTCAGATCGAGATAATGATAATCGCAGTAGTAATTCTAGAGGTTTTAATTTCTTCTTTTTCCCAGATTTGTTCTGGTATTTTAGCCCGGATTATAATTATAACCGCCAGGAAAGACGACGGGAAAAGGGCGAAAATGATGAAATGAATTTTTTAGAGGCTGTATTTTCGTTTCTTTTTGGTGATGGTGATCCTAATGATAATTTAGAAGAAAGACGATGGGCAGAGATTGGAAGTGTAATTAGTAATAATCAAGGTGCGGTAGTAGCGGAACAAATTGCTCCTTATTTAGATGATATTGGTGAAAAATATCAACAAGAATATGAGGATTATATGTTACCTGTGCTGGTCAGATTTAATGGCTTTCCCAAAGTTAGTTCTGAAGGTCAGATAGTCTATTATTTTCCAGAGTTACAGGTGAAAGCTAGTAAAAAGCAAGGGCGTTCTGTTTCTGAATATCTTCATGAATTTGCTTGGCGGTTTAGTGCAGCTAGTTCTGGACAAATTATGCTCAGTGCTGGTTTAGGAGGAGTAAATCTTGTTGGTGCCTTAATTTTGGGTAATTTACTAACAAAAAATGCTGCTGTCGCTCAAATTGGCGGATTAGTTGCTTTTACTCAAGGAATTTATGGCTTGTTATTAGCCTATGGAATCGGTTTTTTAGCTATTCCCTTAATCCGCTATTTTTGGATTAATTGGCGCAATGATCAGATTAATAATCGTAATCATCAACGCCAAGAAAGAGCTAGATTATTAGCAGGTGCAGATACTTCTTTACAAAAGAAATTAGCTTTTGCCCTTGAATTTGCTGCCGAAAAAGTTATTGGTCAGGAAGATGCAGTTTATTCTACAGAGACAGATTTACTGGAACAGGAATTTCAAAATAAACTCATAGATAAGGGTTGACAGTTGCCTGTTGCCTGTTGCCTGTTCCCTAAAAATACTATTTTGCTTGAATGGGTGTGAGGGCTACGCCTTGATAGTAATAACCTAAAATTTGTAGATGGTTTGCGCCACGTTTTGCTAGTTCGTAAGCTCCCCATTGACTCATTCCTACAGCATGGCCAAAACCTAATCCTTGGAGAACAAAACTGCCATTTGCATCTTTACCAACGGTAAAACGGGTACTTTTTATTTTCAGTGCGGTTCTCACTTCTTCACGGGTGAGGACTTTAGTACCTCTATCACCAACAATTTTTAAGCTTTTGACACTTTTAAAAGGTGAGAGAGTTTCGATAATCATGTCTTTGACATTACCGACACCACTAATTCTGGCACTAAGTTCTCCAGGGGTGAAGTTTTTTACCCAGTTACATTCTTTGATATTTTGGTCAAAGTCGGGTACTGCACGCAGGTAAGGTTCTTTGCTGGTCCAAACATCTTCGACGTTTTCGGTGTGTCCACCAGAACAAGCATGAAATACGGAAAGAATAATTTGGTTGTTGTAGGTTAAGACCTTGCCGGCGGTTGTATCTACTGCGCTGTAGGTTCTAGGGGACTCGCTGCTGACACCTTTATAAATTTGCCATCGGTCTGGACTATCTCCTAAATCATAAATAGGGTTTCTACGTTGTCTTTCCCGTTCATAGAGGGCATAGGTGCGGGCGGCGATCGCTTGGGCTTTGAGGGCTTCATCTGGCCAGCGAGAGTCCATTTCTCCACCAATGACGCTATAGAGATATTCTTCTAAATCTACCCAATTAACGGCTGTTATCCCTCTACCTGTGGGTATTACCAAGGTTCTACCACGAAACCAGCGATCGCCAATATACACAAATCCCTTATTACTAGGTTCAATCCAAAATAACCCCGATTGCCATCTATCTAAAGCCACTCCTCCAGGTACAGCTTGAGCAGCAAACGCACTCATTCCTGGTAATTGTCCCAGAGTCTTACCACTACTATCTTTCACAATAGCCGTTGTCGAAGCACCAACTTTTACCTGCTTAACTTCTCTTTGGATAGCCACACGCAAAATGACAGATGCTTGAGCAGGAGCAAGTAAAGCCAACCAGAGGAGGATACCTATCCACCAATGTCTACCTTTAATCTGAGAAAATAAAGCGCCTAATAACAGTTGGAATTTCATGCCGATTTTTTGATCACAAGCGTCTACCATTCTAATCTGACAATTCTGAAAAATTTTCTTCCCCTGCTCCCCTGCTCCTCTGCTCCCCTGCTCCCCTGCTTCTTTTCATGGTGTCAATATCCCAGGAGAATCATAAACTTCATTACCAACAATACCAATTAAATTTAACTTGCTTAAAATCTCTGTAGCTTCAATTAATTTATTAGGGGTAACTTTACCAATACGTCCTACCATGACAATGCCATTACACAAAGAGGCCACAATTCTACCATCAACTGTATCTAAAACAGAAGGTGCATCTATCAAAACTAAATCATAACTTTCGGTAAATAAATCCATTAATTCTTCCATACGCTCAGAACTCAGCAGATTGACAGCATCATCTGGAATTGGCCCAGCAGTCAAAATATCAATCGCTGGATGAATAGGTTGAATATAATTATGAAATGATGTATTTTCATCATCCACAAGTAATAAAGATAAACCCCAATCATTGGTAAGTCCTAGAGTTTGGTGCAAATTGGGACACCGCAGATTAGCATCAATTATTAATACTCTTTGGTGCATTCTAGCCGCACTAGCTCCCAACCCTAAAGCTAAAGTTGTTTTGCCTTCTCCTGGCAATGCAGAAGTTAACATTAATGATGTTAAAGGCAAAGAAGAATTTAAAAGTTGAATATTTTGGTAAATTATATCTAATGTTTGATGGTGAGGTAAATCTTTGACATTTTCGACTAGAGAACTATCCGTACTTTGAGGTGGATATTTCAGCAGATTTTTCAGTTTACTTTGCCAAGGATTTTTTTCTTTGCCTAACTTGGGAACTGATCCTAGTAATTGAATATTAGTTAAAGTTTGTAAATCTTGAGCATAAAAAATCTTATGCTGAAACTTTTCCCAAATTAACGCTGCTAATAAACCCAAAATTGGACCAGATAAAACTCCGCAAACAATTAAAAACCACCGTAAATTACCTATATGTATACCTAAAGCTGGTTCTTCTAAAATTTGCCAATTAAACCCTTCTTGAGCAATTTTAATTCCTAGAGAATGTTGCAGTTGCATTATTTGTTCTAGGGTTTTGCGATAAATTTCTACATCAGAAACTAAACTTTTATATTTAGTAATTAAACTGGGATATTTACTAATTTCAGCCCGAATTTCTTGCTCTGATTTCGCCAATTGATTATCATTAGCTATCAATCCTAAGGCAGTCATCTTTAATTGAGTTAAATCACTTTCTAATTTAGGATTTATTCCTAACGATGGTTGTACTTGAGCATTAATATTGATAGCTCTATTTGGTTTTTGTTGTTCTAGTATTTTGAGAATAATTTGTTTTTTCTGTTGTAATTTTTGTATACTTGGATGTTTTTCAGTGTAAAATATACGAGCTTGATTTAATTCTGTTTCTGTTTGATTAAGTTCCTGAATTAAGGCTTGATATTGACGAGAGGTAGCAGAATCATTTACTAAATTTTGATCTTTATTAGTAAAAGCTATTGCTCTTGATAAATTATTATGTCTAGCTTGTACATCTTGTAATTCAGCACGGATCTTTTGTCTTTGCTGTTGAATAGTTGCTAAAGACTGAAGTAAAATGTTACTTTGAAAAAGAGGATCAATTAAATTGTTTTGTTTACGAAATTGCTCTAGTCTTTTCTCAGCCTTTAAGACATCTTTTTGCAATTTTGGTATTCTATTATTAACAAATGCTAAACCTTGATTAACGCGGTGAGTTTTTTGTTCAGTATTATAATCTTGATATACTTTTTGCAAAGCTTGTAAAACCCTCTTCGTTCTTAAAGAATCTTTATCCGTAAACGTTAATAAAAGAACTTGATTAAAATTTTGTTTATTTTCTGAATCACCTGGTAACTCAGTTATATTTAAAGCTGATATTCCTCTTGTTTGACTATTACCAATAATGTCTTCTATGTTAATTTGTGGATAGTCAGTATGCAGTAAGTTTACAGCTTCCTGTAATAACTTATCACTCAACATCAATTTTATTTGACTACTGTAGTTAACAGATGACGAATGTAATTTATTGACTGATTTTGTATTTTCTGATTCTATTTGGTTGCTAGGTAAAGATTGATCTACATTATAACTTACCAAAATTTGCATAGAACTTTGATAAGTAGGTTTATTGGTAATAGCTATTAGAGTAGTTAATGACATCATTGTACAAGAAGCTCCTAGTATAAACCAACGATGGTGTATAACAACAGGAATGACTTTTTTGATGTCAATTACATTATATATCGAGGTAGCTAATAAATTTTTCAGCTTAATACCAGTGATGGAAAAAATCATATATGCCTCAACTTTCAACAATATATCTGGAAGAAGCTCATGATAATTAGAAAACTTTTAGAGATATTTTATACTCTTTGTTTTCTGGTGAATAATCAATACTGATTCTTCCTATGAATAGAGATATACTTAACTGAAAATATTCAGCAAGTAATTCTTGGTTAATAGCTTCAACCAGATATATGTCTTATCAGTGTGAGGAACATAAATTTTCTGCAAATTTTGTGAAAATATTTATCTGTCCGATGCTAATTTATCTGCAATGCGAGTAGTTTCTGGTAAACGATATTTTGGTGTACAATTTAAAACATATTTAATTGCTGTTGCTAAACTAATTTTATGACCAATTGACACATAAACAGGTTTAACTCCTGTGCGTGTTCTTAAAACTGCACCTATTGTTTCTTGTTTATCTATTAGTGATTTCCAACTACCTCTTGTTTCTGGTAATTCTTCATGTTTACCAATTAACCAAGATTTAGCTACACCTATTGTGGGTATATCTATTAATAAACCTAAGTGGGAAGCAATACCCAATCTACGTGGATGAGCTATCCCTTGTCCATCACATAAAATAACATCAGGTATAGTTTGCAATTTTTCTAAAGCATCGAGAACAGGAGGAATTTCCCGAAAAGAAAGATAGCCAGGAATATAAGGAAAGGTAGTGGGATAATATGCTATGCTAGTTTCTACTACTTGTAAATCAGGAAAACTCAGAACTGCGACTGCTGCACGGCTAATTTTACCATCTTCTACAAATCCCATATCTACCCCTGCAACATAATGGATAGTTTCTGGAAGCTCATCGGTAGTAATGACTTGATAGCGGAGATTTTCTTGAATTATTTTCGCTGCTTCTAAGGTAGTAGGCCAATTTTGATATTTGGGAATTTCCATATAACTTAGAAAAATTTACTTTGATAAGGATTTCATTTTAACAGGAAGAGTAATTAAAAAACCTGAGGGGATGACGAAATAACCTAAACAGCTTATCAGGTGAAAATTGTACCGATTTATGGTAAAAAAAGATAGCCCCACTATTCTCAATAAGGACTATCTATTGATAATGTTACCTGAATTCTACAAAATACACCT
>JBJTUF010000296.1:0-2673 GCA_046080565.1 Cuspidothrix sp.
AACAAACTTGTCGCTCCCTAAACCACCAACTAAATTATCTTTAGCACCTGCACCACCAACAATGTAATCATTGCCTGCACCACCAACAATGTAATCATTGCCTGCACCACCATTGAGAGTATCGTTGCCATCCTCTCCATATAGAACGTCATTGCCTGCTTCTCCATTGATGGTATCGTTGCCAGTACCGCCAAAAACTTGGTCATCGCCATTGCCAGCATTGATAATATCATCTCCTTCTAGACTGAAGAAGCCATCATTACCATCACCACCATTGAGAGTATTATTGGCACTATTCCCTCTGATGTTATTGTTAAGGTTATTCCCCGTACCGTTGATAGGGTTCGTACCTAAGAGGGTGAGTTTTTCTAGGTTGGCTCCCAAGGTGTAGCTAATTGATGAATAAACATGATCAACTTCTGTGGCTAGAGCAGATGTTTCGATAACGACATCACCTATGCTATCAACAACGTAAATGTCATTACCAGATCCGCCATTAAGTGAATCGTTACCTAAACCGCCATCTAAATAGTCATTTCCATCGTTACCAAAGAGATTATCGTCTCCTTGAAGACCATACAATTTATCATTCCCTGCGTTACCGCGAATGTAAAAGTCATTGCCTTTTCCACCAGTCACTACGTCATCACCATCAAGTCCAGAGAAACGAGCGCCCATATCTCTAATTTGCGCTAAGGAGAAAATGCCATCTGCAAATTGAACATTTTCTACATTAGGCAAAAGTGTATCTGTATCATCTCGATTAGAGACGGTATCGCTAACATGAGTGAATGTAGAATAGAAAACTGTATGATATTCGCTCAATTTGCCAGTATAGACTGCTGTATCGATGCCATTTCCACCATCAATTGTGTCGTTACCTAAACCGCCAATGAGAGTGTCATTACCATCTAACCCCATGAGCTGATCATTCCCAGATCCGCCATTGAGATAGTTGTCGCCATTCGCTCCTTGCAGGATATCAGATTTAGAAGTACCCCACAAAGACGCACTATTATTTACAGCCTTGAATTGAGCAATTCTTCCTTCAGCATAACCATGATTTATATAGTGGTAAATGGCTGATGGCATTTTTCCTGCTTTAATCTCTGCATCGACATCGGGATTGGCATTGCGGTAATACTGCTCATCAAAACTAAGATTGGTGACACGCCCTTCAGCATAGCCATGATTAATGTAGTGCTGTAGGGCAGAAGCTTGGCTTCCGGCTTTAATAGCGGCATCAACACTAGGATGAACTAAACGGTAAAAGGCTTCATTAAATTGAAAACTGGTTGCCCGTTTCTCCGCAAATCCCCAATTGAGATAATGGTACATTGCTGAAGGAATTGTACTGGCTTTGATAGAGGCATCAACATCTGGACTGACGAGACGATAGAATTGCTCGTTAAAGTCATTTGCTGTCAATCGTCCTTCCTTTTTGCCCCAAATTTCGTAGTGTTGAAGTCCTGAGTTAAGCAATCCTGCTTTGACTTCGTTATCAACATCTTTGTGAACTAGACGATAAAATTGCTCTAAGTCTCTGAGTTCAGAAATACGATAGTTGCGATCGCCAAATTGGATAAATTCACAGTTAGTTAATGTATCTTGTCCATCGCGGTTGGGTACAGCATCGGTAATTATTACGCTACCAGATGGATTGAAAATGAATTTATATTCAATTGATTTACCGCTCAGAACAACAGTGTCATTGCCAGTACCGCCATCGATCGCATCATCACCAGCGCCACCGTTTAAGTTGTCATCACCAGCACCTCCATTAATGACATCATTGCCTTCATTTCCTTCTAAGCGATCGCTACCTTGACCACCCGTAATCCGATCATTTCCGCCATTACCAGAAATAATTACATCTTGAGTACCGATCGCTATCAAAGTGTTGTTGCCTTGATTGCCATTGACAACCTCAACACCAAGATTATCGAGGGTAAAGCTGACATCGCCATCGCCTTCAATGACGAGGACATCAAAACCTGCACCTCCTTTAATTTTGGTCAGATCGTCAAATTTATCAATTGTAATGACATCATCGCCAGCACCACCATCAATTTCATCACGACCCGCACCACCTGTTAAAATGTCGTTGCCATTGGAACCAATTAAGCGATCGCCTCCATCACCACCGCTAAGAACTGCTCCTTTAGTGCTGCCAGCTTTGACAGTTAATATATCGTTACCTTTACCACCTGTGGCTGAATAAATTTCATTGGGATCGATAGTTAGGTTAATATTTTGTCCAGAATCATCAGCGAAGATAATATCGGGTTTATTTTCGTAGTTAAAGCGAGTAACACCTGAACCCAATTGCTCGATTTTCAAACCATCACGTTTGTAGGTATAGGCAACATCATAAAGTTGGCTCACTGGTTTGGTTTCAAAGCCAATGCGGGTAAAGTAGGCTGAGGCAGTAATACTGTTGCCAGCAACATTGAAGTTTTTGGTTTGGGGAATTACGGAAATGGAGTTAATGCCATAGCGATATAGGGCTGACAATTCACCCAGTTCAACTTCACCATTTAAGTTGCTATCTGTCCAAATTCTCAATTGCTGGAAGTTTGCATCTTTGGTGTCGATGATTAAATCTTTGTTGGTGTCAAGATCGCCTAAGAAACTGACGTTAGTTTGTTTTTGTAGAGAGAAAAATTCATTCAG
>JBJTUF010000297.1:0-10212 GCA_046080565.1 Cuspidothrix sp.
TGAGGCTTTTTCAATCTCTCTTTTCTCTCCTTGTCTTCAATTAGAGTCATTGATCATCTTTTGTCTTCCTCCCCCCCCCCGCATAACTACTCCTTTTTGTCAAATTTCATGTTAAGAAAGATGTGGGTAATGGATAGCTTTGGAGAGGGGGACTTTGAGTTTAGTTCTCTCCTTGCTAGGGCGTTAGGGGATATCTGTTAGGACTTATGCAAGTGTCACACTAAAAATCTGTTGTAGGGTGCGTCAGATATCGAGAATCTGTTTATTTGCAGGATTTATGGAATGTGACGCACCGTACCAATGTAACTGCCTAAAATCACAACCTAAAACTTTTCAAACATCCTCTAAGGAAGCAATCTCAAACCCCTATATTTCTTTAAAATGCGTAAGTCCCATATCCTACTGATTTTCAATTTCTGCTAATTTATCCTGTGCGCGTTTCTGCAAAGGTTGATAATTAATCTTTGCGGCTAATTCCTGTCCTAAAATTAAAGAATTAATCGCTGCGGTTTTATCACCCATTTTTAACTGCACTTCCGCCAAAAAGTAGATTAAATTGCGGCTTTGGCTATAAATATCACCAATTTGTTGATAAAGATTTTGTGCTTGTTGGAGATATTCTAAACTCTGTTTTAGGTCATCTTCTAATTTACCTAACTCCTGTAAAACGTTAGCTTCCCCCAAGCGAGAACCAGTTTCCCGGTAGAATGACAATGCTTGTTCATACCGTGATAAAGCCTCATCTGACCGTTTGAGAAATTGCAACACATCCCCATAAACTTTAAGCGCATCACTGAAAAGTCTTTTCTCATTCTCCTTGGGAGATTGCCACTCTACAATTAATCTTTCATATAAACTCAAACGAACAGCATTGTAATAACGCTTTTTCAAAAATTCATCACAGTCATCATGATTATTTTCTGGATAAAAAACGCTAGAAAAAGCCTCGGCATATTGTCCCAACTCACAATAATGATGGAAAATTTCTAAATATTCCGTCACTGCTTCTAAATTGTCATCAGGTGCAATTTGAGGTTTACGGCATTTTGTGTAGTAAGCTATAGCTAATTCATGAGCCTTAGTTCTGTCTTCTGGTCTTTGCTGTAAATAACCTTGAATTAACGGCTGAAATTGAAACTTCCAAACACCTGCTTTTTTCTTTTCTTGCAACAAAGAACATTTTGCTAATTGTCGCAATTCTTGATTTGTAATCGCCTCATCAATTAAAGCTGCTGCGGCATTTTCATCAAAAGACAACCGATAAACACTCGCATTCAATAACAGAGTTTGTAATTTTTGACTTAACCGTTTAAGACTAGCATCAAGAATTTTACCAATACTCGCTTCTGGGTCATCTCGATGTAAACCCAAAATTTCAAAAAAGTTTTGATTTAATTCCTTTAATTCTTCTTGTTCATCCAACAACAAACCAGCTACCAGTTTAATTAATAAAGGATGTCCATTAGTCCGCTTGACAAAATCTTCTAAATCTAATTCTTTACCTTGAATTTGTAAATCCTTCAGCAAAGCCACCCCTGCGGATATGGAAAGTCCATCTAAACCCAACCATTGACAATAGCTAAGAGTATTATTTGGTAATGTCGGTTTTTCTCGACTGGTGACAAAAATTAAACTGCGACTATTAGACCCAAACCACCGTAATAAAAACTGACCATAAGCTGGATCTTGCCATTGTCCATTATCGTGGATTAGGGTTTCTAAATTGTCCCACACCAATAAATATCGCCCATTTTGCAAACAATTACATAAGGCAATTAATAATTCTTCGTCCTTTTCAGGTGCAGGTTGTTTTAACTCTTCTAATACCCAACGTCCCCAAATACTGAAAGAATATGCTTGACTAAAACTTGTCCAAATTTTCTGATCAAAGTTTTGTAAATCATCAAATATCTTTCCCACCAGTGTTGATTTACCAAAACCACCAGCAGCAGTCACCCCAATTAATTTAATATTGGGTAAATTCAACCACTCTTGAATTTTAGCAACTTCATTTTCCCGTCCATGCCAATAAATAGCATCAGGACGGCGTTGATCAATAATATAACTGGTGGGATTTAACTTTGACCGTTCCCCTTCGGACGAACTCAGTCAAGTTGTTTTATTAATAGTAATATTGGCAGCAGTATAACTTTCTCCACCCTGAACAGTTACTTCATTTTTTGTTTGATAGCCTGTATTATTTTGACCATCAATATTCATCACCATTTGGCTATTATCTTGAATTTTGCCAGCATGAATTTCTTCAGCTAATTTTTTTACCTCTTGTGCAAACTGAGGATCATCATTCATTTCATCTGCCAGATAAACCTCTAAGCGGGTTAAATCTGCCTTAGAACCTTGTTCAATTGCTGTTAGTGCCGTAACTGCTTTAGAATTACCTCGTAGCTTATCCCAAATCTTCCGACGCAGTTCTTCCATTTTGGCCAGTGCGGCCTCTGTGAATTTTTCACCCAACTTACCAACACTAGACTCAAAGAATTTACTGAAAGCAAAACCAGCGATAGTCGCTGCTGTTGAGGTTACAGGATCAGCCATAACTGTGAATATTTGAGGTTTAGTTTACAATTATACAGCTTTTGCTAGTTTTTATTCACATTCACAGTTGCTAATTCTCACGAACGTCTCTACAGAGGTTATAAGAAATGCAAATTTAATTTTTGGAGATGTCTAATATTACTCTTTGCGTCTCTGCGTCTTTGCGTGAGACAATTCCATCTTACACAAATCAACCAACTCACACACATCACAACCCGGAGAACGAGCTTTACACACAGCCCGACCATGATATATTAATCTAATTGACCAATTTTCCCATTCTGGTTGGGGTAACAACTGCATTAAATCTTTTTCAATTCCAATTGGTTCTGTATTTTTTGTTAACCCTAATCTTTGACTCAACCGCTTTACATGAGTATCTACAGTTACCCCTGCATTAATACCATAAGCATGGGCTAAAACCACATTTCCAGTTTTTCGCGCTACTCCTGGAAGTTTTAACAGTTCTTCCATTTTGTTGGGAACAACAGAGTTAAAATCATCAACAATCATCCTACAAGCAGCTTTGATATTTTTGGCTTTATTATGATAAAAACCGGTAGAACGAACTAATTCTTCTAATTCTAAAATATCCGCATTGGCTAAACTTTCCGCATCAGGAAATCGCCCAAATAATCCCGGTGTTACCTTATTCACTCTTTCATCTGTGCATTGTGCCGAAAGAATTGTGGCTACTAATAATTGTACAGGAGTTTCATAATTTAAAGAACAAGTTGCATCGGGATAAAGATTGTGCAAACGAGAAAGAATTTCTAAAGCGCGTTGTTTTTTAGTTAATGATTTACGAGTCACGCTGATAATTTTGAATGTTGAAGATAATTAAGGTGCGTTATACTATCGCTAACGTCACCTACAGTTTAACTTATTGTAACTACTTAATTATATATATTTTTGTAAAATCATTTTCCACGCTTGAATATGAGCATCTTTAACTTCAGTTGAATTTCTAGCATCTCTGACTAATTCTTCAGTATATGTGTTAATAAATTCTTGATAATCTTCTATAAAACGTAAATAATATTTTACAGTATTGACAATACCATTAGCAATAATTTCTAAACCATGTTCTCTTTTAATGTTCAAAATTAATTCATTAATATATTCTTCTTCACCTTGATTAAGAAAACAGTCTTTGTATGTAGTCAAAATATAATACCTTTCTATTGTTGTATTGGCAGATTTTTTTACTATATCTAATATCATATTTCTATCAATAGGAATATTATGTTTTATTTCTAATATTTCAAATGGATTATTATGATAATCTCTTATTTCTATATCACCATAACGATGTTTATCAGCCGAGGTATGAACATTTAAAGGTATTAATATTTTATTTGCAAATCTACGGACAGTTTTAAATAATTGTTTATAGATAGCAAAAATTACAATCACTGGTAATCTAGAACTTAAAGGTTCTTGAAAATGTGTTTCTACCATTTTCATCACTGTATTAATATTGATAATATTTACAGAATTAACGACTTCTAAAGTTTCTGTAAACACTATTTCTTGAGATTGAGAAATAATCTGTAATTGTGCTAAAATATAAATTAAGCAGTATTCAATATCAATTGTTTGATGTTCAATTTTATCAATTAGTTCTAAAAAAGGTATAACTAAACTTTTACTTCTTAATGGTAATTTAACTCCCTCCTCAAAATTCCAGATAATTTCTGCGCGTGTTGCTTTAGTTAAAAAAGCAGTTTCTTTATTAGCATATTTAGAAAACTTGTTTTTAAAAAATGGTGTAGTTACCTTAGTATCCAGAACTCTTGCAGAATATCCATTAATAAATTTAGCCATGTGTAACCTGATATCTTGTTCAGGTTTAATGATTTTCTTGAGTAGAGTAGTAATAATTACCTGAATTAAAGATTTATCAGTTTCTATTTTCTGAAGAAAAATATCTACACTGTTTCTTATTTCTTCACCAAATTCTGTACATGATTGATTTTTAACTAATTCAAGTGCTTGCTGATAGAATTTTTCTAATGTTGCTATTTCTTGATGATAATTATATTTCATATAAATAACTCTTGTTGTTGAGAATCAGATTCTTGGATACGGTTATTAGCTAAACTTACATAATCAGGATTTATTTCTATTCCTAAATAATTTCTGTGTAAATTTCTAGCTGCAATACAAGTTGTACCACTACCACAAAAAGGATCAAGAACAAAATCACCTTCTTGAGTTAATAATTTAATCAACTCTTGAATAATATATAGAGGATACACTGCTGGATGATGATTATTTTTAGTAATTTCTACTGGACTTTCAATAATGTCTTTTTTCATCGCATTTCCTAAAATTCTAATAATAGTAAAACCATTATTCTTAATTTGGTTATTTCTTCCTCCATCTTGTCCCCCATAAGCTAATTTATGTACACCATGAATTTTCATTCTAAAACCTTCAATTTCTCCATTATGTACTGCTAAAATAGCTTCATTTAATGATTTAATAGCATTATTTTTCTGTGCTTCACTTAAATCAGAATTTTTGATTAGTTCCAGATATTTTTTACCTAATTTATCAGATGGTTTACTTTTCACACTTTTGTTAAAACTATCTAAATGTTGTAAATAATTATCTACATTAAAGTAATAATCTTTTGATTTAGCAAATATGAAAAAAGGTTCTGTAGCTTGGATTAATTTTCTTTTGTCTTGACGTGGTGTAGGATTGAGTTTTGACCATGTAATTTGATTAATCAGAAAAATATTTTGATTTTGTGTTGCTTGAATTGCAAATTTATAAGGAATTAAAGATAAACTACCGTTAATATATTTATCTCCTAAATTAAAAACTATGATTCCAGTTTTTTTCAAAACCCGCACACATTCCCAAAAAACTGTTAGGATGTTTTTTAAATATTCTGCTTCAGTTATTTCATTACCGATACCTAAATTACTATTCCCATAATTACGTTGCTGAAAATATGGTGGTGATGTAATAATTAAATCAAACGTATCATTTTCTATTTGTTTGAGTATAGATAAATTATCACCCAGAATAATTTTATTTTTTAAATCTGAAATTGTTTCTAATTTCATCTGATTTTATGCAACTGGAAATTTTTTATATGCGGGTTTTCAAGGTGCGTTACACTATCGCTAACGCACCCTAAAGTTTAATTTATTGTAACAACTTTTGCACCCATTCTAATTGAGTGGTTTCTTTGACTATTAAGAAAATACCTAATCCTAACAGCAAGACTAAACCAGTTTGCATGACGCTTTCTTGAATTTTATTAGGTAAGGGTTTACCAAATAAACCTTCAATGGCTAAAAATGCTAATTGTCCACCGTCTAAAGCGGGAAGAGGCAAAATATTAATAATTGCCAGGTTAATACTAATAATTGCCGCAAAGGAAAATAAATTGGTGCTATCACTAGCTGCTAATTGAGCGCCAATTTTGACAATTTTTACAGGGCCAGAAACTTGTCCTACTGTTTGTCCAAAATTAGTAATTAATTGTCCAAAACCTTGAAATGTACCTACAACTAACTGTTGAAAGCGATTAGCCGCAACTGTAAAAATTTCAACGATATTTTGGGGACGGCGATAGGTGGCTTTACCATTGGGGACTAATTCAATACCTACTAATCCTTTACCGTCAGCACCCTGTTTAGGAGTTACTTTTATATTAGTTTGTTGCTTTTCGTGTTGAATTTTGAGGTCAATTTCTTGATTAGGATGGGTTTGAATTTCCTGAGTCAATAGTGTAGTTGCATCCTTACCTAGATCAATTTCTTTACCATTGACAGCCAGAATAATATCTCCTTCCCGAATCCCTGCTTGGTATGCTATGGATTCTTCATTGATGGGTTTGACCAGTACACCGGGTTGATATTGAAATTGTTGGGGTATACCGACAATTCCTAACTGTAAAACCAACATTAAATAAGCAAAGATTAAGTTGGCGATGACACCGGCACTAATGACAATGGCACGGTCTAAAACTGGACGGTTACGCAGCAAATTTGGGTCGTTGGGGGGAATTGTACTATCTGGGTCATCATCGGGAAAGCCAACAAAGCCACCCAAGGGAAAAGCGCGGATGGTATATTCCGTTTCTGGGCCTTGGTATTTTAACAGTGTGGGGCCAAAACCCAAGGAAAAGCGGTTAGCATAAATGCCTTGAGAACGGGCGGCTATGAAATGTCCCAACTCATGGACTAAGATCAAAATAGCCAAGACTGCGATCGCTGCTAAAACTGACATAGAGCAAATTAATCAAAATATTGGGATATATATTCTTATTCTACTTTGGGAATAGACGAAGAAACGAAATCTACTATTTTCGGGTTTCTCTCATCTTAGATTGGCGTTAAAAATTGTTGTCATGGCAAGAGTAAAGATTAAACAAACACCTACATTGACTCTAAATAACGTCTTAATTTACTGCTAAACCAATCAATAACTGTCACGACTACCAATAAGACTAACATCATGGTTGTGGCTTTGGTATATTCAAACCCATCTATATAGCTTTTTAACTGAAAACCTATACCTCCAGCACCGACTACTCCTAAAACCGAAGCCGCGCGGATGTTATATTCAAACATCCACAGGGTATAACCTAAACCCAAGGGTAATATTTGGGGTAATATCCCATATTGGGCAATTTGGATTCTCGATGCACCTATAACTTGTAAGGATTCTAAGGAACGATTATCTACTGACTCTATAGCTTGTTGATAAAATTTGGCAAGATATCCAATAGTATATATTGATAATGCCAATGTTCCAGCAGGTGCGCCTAAACCTGTTGCAGCAACAAAGATTAAACCTAAGATAATTGATGGTACAGAACGAATAGAATTTTGCAATAAGTTTGCTATCCATCTTAACCATAAAGGAGCGATATTATTGGCACTAGCGATGGCAATAGGTAATGATAAAATCGCCCCTAGAGATGTTCCCCAGAGAGACATCTGCACAGTTTCAATTAATCCTTTAATAGCAATATTTAAAACTGCCCAATCTGGAGGAAATAATCGAGAAATAAAATCAACGATATGAGGCCAACTATCTTTCAATAATTGAAAATCTAGTTTTAATCCTTGTAAAGCCCAAATGTAAATTCCTATTAGCAACAGGACAACCAGTAAAGGAATAAACCAAGGATAACGATGTAAAAATTGTAAATGATAACTCTTATTCATATTTATTTATTGATATAGGAAAACTTCTCTTGTAAATCGTCACATTTACCATCATAAATAACTTTTCCACTATCTAAAATTATCGCTCTTTCGCCATATTTTGTTGCTAGTGATAAGTCATGTAAAACAGTTATAATAGTTAAACCTTGTTGGTGTAATTCTGCTAAATTTTCCATTGCTTGCTGTGAAGCAATTACATCTAATCCTGTTGTTGGTTCATCCGCTAAAAGTATTTGTGGAGATTGCATTAATGCCCGCGCTATGGCTACTTTTTGTTGTTGTCCACCACTTAATTGACCAGTTTTCTGATATATTTGTTCTTGTAAACCTAATTGTGTTAATAATTCTAAGGCTAAAGTGCGATCGCGTTGAGGAAATCCAAATAAAGTTTGTTGGGTTTTTCTCACTCCCAACCTGCCACACAAGACATTATCAAGTGCTGATAATTGGCGAATTAGCCCTCCGCCTTGAAATAACATCCCCACATCTCGACGAATTTGGTTTAAACTTTCCTTAGTTAGAGAAACCCCATTAACTTTAATTTCTCCTTGTACTAAAGGCACTAAACCAACAAAAGATTTTAGTAATGTTGATTTACCTGCACCATTCAAGCCTAATAAGACTACAAATTCTCCTTGATTAATTTGACAGTTAATATTATTCAGAATCGGACGCTGTAGAGATGAAATATAATCTGACTCTACATGAGAACATTCAATACAATTCACGTTGCTTTTAGATAAATTGGATAAATGGAAATTGGTATTTGCTATTTGGTCAATAGTCATAACTAACCTGATTATAAAATATCATAGATTTGACAATTCCTGACAGCTTTTTTTTGTTCATATAGTCATGAACAAGACATTTAAGTAGCCAGGTAGACATAAATTAACGTTTGTAGTCAGGACTTTAGTCCTACTCATCCTTATGTTGAGCAATAAATTGCTCACTACGAGCTAGGATATTATTTTATATTTAATCAAAAGATGTTTGAAAAGCCAAAAAGGTTACTGCAAAATCTCTCTGCAAACCTCTATTTTATAAAATACTTTTAAAATCTCCTCTGATACTCATCTACTGAGAACATTAATTGATAGTAGAGACGTTCCGGCGGAACGTCTCTACTTGAAACATTTATGGTTGTATTCCTACATTTTTTAACGCTTCTCTTACTGGTTTAAGATGGCGAGTATGATCAACTCTCACCAATTCGGTAGAATTATATAAGCTGCTGAGTAATTGATTATTTTCTGATTTATTCAGCTTTAATAGAGCATTAATTAACTTTTCTCTCATTACAACTGGAACATCATCATCAATAGCAATACCATGGGCAGGAACACCAGGAACTTTATATAAAACTCTAACTTTATCTCTATTTTCTGCGGCTAAATAAGGAGGAAAAAGAGCATATTCTGATACTACAGCTACATCTGCTTGACCTCTAACTACAGCATCTAAGGCTTTACTGTAATTACCAGCATAACTAATTTTACCAAAGAAATTATCTAAGTTATCACGATTAGGAACAAAACCCTGTTTGACTAACTCACTAACTGGAAAAATAAACCCAGAACCAGAGGTAGGAGAAGTAAAAGCCATACTTTTTCCTCTGAGTTGTTCTAAAGTTGCTTTGGCAGAATTTCTAGTTTTTAATGGGCTATTCTGGGGAACAACGAAAACAGAATTATAAGTGAATCTTCCAGAGTAAGTTTTGCGAACTTCAGCCAAATATAAACGAGCATTTGCTAATTGTTCAGCTTTCAAAGCGGGACGGCTGCTTAAAAATGCTACATCAGCGCGGTTAGCTCTTAAAGCTTCTACTGCGGCTGTGTCATCACCAACTTGCGCTTTAACAGGAATTCCTAGTTCCTTGGATAAAAATGCAGCTACATTATTAGCTTTATTTTGCAAGTCTGTAGAGTCAGAACGATTAGGAAAAACTATAGTTAAAGTTTTCATTTTTTGAGCAACTAAGCGTGGTGCTGCTTGATTTTCAGGAGAGTTAGCAACGGCTGTACCCATAGACCCTAAACCAGTAAAAACGGTACTGGTCAAGGCTAACAATCCTGCACCAACACCCCATAACCCTTGTTTGCTCATTGTCATTTTTTTACTCCACCAAGAAATTTTTTTAATATTTTTGCAAATTACTTGCAATTGCCTTCAGGAAAAACTTTAGACCTTTTAAGAATAAAAGTCAATAAGCAAAAAATTTTTTATCTCAGGAGTAATACATTTCTTTATGAAAATCGGGTTACATCAAATCGTGCTTATGTTAGGGGTTGGTGAAAAAGCCTTTGCGTGGAGGCAGGTAAAACCCACATTCCGCACCCTTAAGTGTCACAAGCGGTTATTACGGAGGTGAATTTATGAATAAAGATTAAAAAAATACATTTATCTATAAAAAAACAAATTTTAGATAGGAAAGTTGATTCAGATGTATTCTCAATAAGAA
>JBJTUF010000298.1:0-16304 GCA_046080565.1 Cuspidothrix sp.
ACCAAGCCCTCACCGAACCACCCCCTAACCCCCAATTCTGGGGGAACAAGAGTTTTCAAAGTCCCCCAAACTTGGGGGATTTAGGGGGCGAAATAGGCACAAAACGAAGACAGATAGGACTTGTGTGTACACCGTAGCTTGCTAAGGAGGGTTAGGGGGGATCTGTAAGTACCTAAAATCACAACCTAAAACTTTTCAAACAACATCTAAAGTGATAACATTGCTAAAGCCAAGATTCGTTTTATATACAGGATAAATTAATGAAACAAAGGTTTAAAATTCCATTACAGCAAGGGTTTAGTCTTGGGTTGGTTGCTCTCCTCCCTATTTTGGGAAATTTCCTGTTTTCACCTAACGCTAGAGCAAATTTAAACAATAACAATAATAGTAATTTGAGGGTTGAAATTGATGGACTAAAAAATAAAAAAGGGCAAATTTGCCTGAGTATTTTTTCTCGAAGACAAGGATTCCCCGATAATGCAAAGAATGCTTTAAAATCTAAGTGTATTAAAATCACAGAAACACCCCAAAAAGTAATTTTTAGCAACTTAAAAACAGGTAATTATGCCGTCGCAGTCATTCACGATGCCAATGGGGATGGTAATCTCAATACCAATGCTTTTGGCATTCCTACTGAGGCTTTCGGGTTCTCCAATAATCCATTAATTCTGACAAAAGCACCTACATTTAATGAATCGGCTGTTTTAGTAGTAGGCTCTAATACTGATATTCAGATTAAGTTACAAAACCTTTTTGGCGGTTAATTTTAGGATAATTTCGCCCATCCTCCAAGTTTGGGGGACTTTGAAGTAAATTCTTCCCCAGAATTGCGGGTTAGGGGGCGTTTCAGTGAGGGCTTGGTTAACGTGAGTTCGACTATTATTGGTCGAATTCACATTAATTTAATTATGTCTTGTATTCCTATCTGATGTAAAAATATAGCTCTAGCCAGGATGCTTAGGACATTATTGATCCTTAAAACCTAATCCTACCAAGGATTTCACTCTTGCCTCTTCCGTCTTGCTTTCTGCTATAAATTTCATATTTATTTAATGGTAATGCTGACATTCAATTGCTATAAATAGCCATCATAAATCGTAATATTCAATATCCAAATCATGCAATATAATTTTTATTTCTGTAGTCCACTTAACTATTTTTTAAGGCGATTTATGGTTAAAAATCCCCGATCTTTATAAATCATTCATAATTTAAACTGATGAGAGTGATAATATAAAAGTAAGCTAAATTGTTGGCAGCGAACCTAAACCCCAACAAAGAGCGATTACAGAATAAATCAATAACTCCTTACTTGATTCTTGGTTGAGCAAAAACACAGATCAAAAGTAAGAAAGTTCGAGGAAATTATTGGGAAGACTGCGTAAATTTAATTATTAGAATCACTATCTATTTAATAGCTGTAATTGCTTTTGTAAATGGTGCATCTTATCCTTCACAATTTTGAGGGAATTTGAGTGTAAATCATTCAGGTTTAGCACAACTGATCAGAGTTTAGAACTAATTCACTGATTCGATTCACCAAATTTAAGGAGCAAGAATCATGAGAGCTAAAAATATTATGACTCAAGACGTTGCTACTATTCGCGGTTCCGCAACCGTAGCAGATGCAGTCAAACTGATGCGGCTCAAAGGATTACGCGCTTTGGTTGTTGAACCTCGTCATAGTGGTGATGCTTATGGCATGATTACGGAAATGGATATAGTCGGTAAGGTTGCTGCTTTTGGTAAAGAACCAGACCGAGTTCCTGTCTATGAAATCATGACAAAACCCTGTGTGGTGGTTAATCCTGATTTAGATATTGAATACGTAGCGCGTTTATTTGCTAATACTGGTGTATGGCGCGCGCCTGTAATTCAAGGTGAATTATTAGGGATCATTTCTGTCACCGATATTTTAACTAAGGGCAACTTTGTTGACAAACCAAAACTCAAATTCTTACGGAAAGAAGTGCAAAAAGCAGTTTCTGATGCTCGTTCACTTACTGCGTTGTATGGATCAGATTCCAAGAGAGCAATTGAGGCTTGGGATATAGTAGATGAATTAGAAGCAGAAGCTACTTTTTATGGTGTACCAAAACCTGAAAAAACAGCTAGAGAGATGTTTGCTGAAGGACAGAATCTAGTGGCTGTTGGTTAATCAACTAACCAGGTGGTACAAACCAATATTGATTAACTAATCTATAACCTCAGAACCTCACAAACTCTCTAGCTGGTTTAATGTTTCTCTTGTCAGGAGAAAAAACACAATTGCACTGTGTTAACTAGATAGAGCCACCTGTTTGGTTCTGAGTTTATTTTAGCATTATTTAATTGATTTTCACCACTATTTGGAATTGTTTATTAACTACAATTCTGTTTTTGGGTTTGGTATACTGTTTGTTAATATTATCAGCATAGGGTAAGCTCTATTTAATCATGTCCCATAGCATCAAGGCAATAGATAAGGGTGAAACCTCTGATATGATTAGGTTTTAAGGATCAATAATGTCCTGATTAAAAATGGCTATAATATGAATTTACAAAATTGGTATATAAAGCAATTAATTTTGCCAGAACTATAGAAGTTTTCAGGTTACTACAAGATGCTTCACCATAATATTTCAGGAAAATACTATCGCAAATTAAGTAAGCATTCTTACTTGTCGTCACAAGTCAATCCTAATTATGTAGATGTTGCTACACAACCAATTTCTTTTAAAGTTTATCTTTCTTTTTATCGCTGTTTGCAATTAAATTGCAATAACCCTATTCATAATTTTTTGTTCTCAAGTAGTGCTATTCCTTTAGAAAGGATATATAAAGATAGTCCCTATAAATTGCGGTTAAATCCATCAGTAGGGACTTTAATAGCTGATAGAAATTTATATCCAAATTCGTGGTATGGAGGAAATAATAGATGGTATCTATCATATAGAAGTTGAGAATAATTGTCTGATCTTAATTTATGAATTAGGTGATGACGTATTGGAGAATTATGTTATACTAAATAAATGTATTAACAGCTTCATCTTTTTAGTTAGTTGTGTTTATCATAGGTCTAGCTGGAAATATCAAGATAGGAGTTGGAGATATTGTTTGTTAGATAGCGGCAAACATTTGGCTACTATCGCTGCTTTGTGCATATCTTCATCAAAACAACATACAACTAGGCTTTGATTTTGATAAACTTATTCTCAATGCAGATTTGGGATTTGAGAATAAGGAGTTGATTAGTAGTTGTGTGATATCAGCAGAAGCGCAAGAAAAACCAGTCAGATGCTTAAGACTACCTATTCCTTTTGTCTGTGGTAATGACTCTTTTCAAGTTAATCACTGTGTTGAAGATAGGTATCAAACAATATCTTTACAGCCTAGTCACCAGGAAAGGTTAGAACATCGAACATCCTCAATTTAATTTTGACCGAGAACGGTTCTGAGAAAACGTTTGGAATAGGCGTTCTATTCGCCGTTTTCAATAGCAGTCTATTTCTAAAAATATCTATTGGCAAATCTTTCAAGCACTTCGACAACCAATACCAATAGAGAATGTGGAAAAAATAGCAATTTATATCAGTGGTGCATGATGTGACGGGAATCTCATCGGGGTGATATCAGAATACACATCTTATTAAAGCGGGCAACTTTAGGGAAAAACAGGTTATTTGTGCATTAATCAAGCGATCGCTAAAGATTGTACCGTAACGATAGTTTTTTGTGTCCGATTCTATGCAATTAGCCGGATTTATCGGACAGAGAGTGTATTTATTTAGCAATTATTGGGGAATAGATTTGTGCTGGGATTGGTGATTTCTATGATGATGAAACCCAAGGCTTTCTAGAAACCAATAAGGACGTATTGTATGCAATGGCAATTGGTAAATAAATAGGACAATCACGGAAAATGGCGAGAACAGAATTTCAATTTAATGCTGATGACAAGCATCCTATACAGCCAACATCAGCAGATATTATGCTTAGACAACAGTTGGAACATTCAATTAGCCGGTATTTTTATGAAGGATGCGATCGCATTATTCATAATCTCCTCTCTCACTGTCGTTGGTATGCCACAACTCACGCGAGTATTTTGACTCTAGTAATTGAATGTCCTGACCAAGTTACTAACTGGCAAATTTTGCAACAAATTGTCCCTATGGCTAATGTTCTTCATGGCATTGTCAGCAGTGCTAAAATTCGAGTTTGTCCTCCCGATAATCAAACTGTACCCTTTGAGATGAGAGTAGATGAGTTGCCAGTTTACCGTGATTGGGCATAATGGAAATTAGGATTTGAAATTGTTGATTAACTCATCACATTCTGTTGGATAATTGTCATTAGTTCCGCAAAAACTAAATCAGCAGAATGTTCAACGACGGGACTTAATTCTAGCCCCAAATCCAGATTTGCAGCTTCAATCAAATAGACTGTCACATCTTGGGGAAAATCATCGCCAAAGATTTTCCTCCCCGCCGCCAGGGCATGATCCCAACGGAAATCATGTAAGTTGTAACTAGGTTCAGGCAGCGCTTCTAATTCGTCCCCTGGGACTTTAAATATAGCACCTGCATCTGAACCTGTGCAACTAGCATCCAGAATAATTAATTTTTTACATCCTCTCGCTTGAAACATCACTTCCATTCCCGCCGTTCCACTATCGAAAACGCGGATGTTGGGGTGAGGATTTTGGGCGAGATATTGCTGTAAACGTTGGGCAATAATTACGCCAACAGCATCGTCATTCCGATTGAGATTTCCACAACCAATGATAGTTAGCATGGGATATTTATAATAACATGAATCTTATCAGGTTGGCACAAAAAATTAAAATTTACGGAAATTCTGACTACATCTTTAATCATTGACTCTATAGTGGCTATAGCAGGAAAGAGGGAACAGGGAATAGGGAATAGGGAATAGGGAATAGGGAATAGGGAATAGGGAATAGGGAACAGGGAACAGGGAATAGGGAAGATAAAAGAAAAATGTTATTCATCCTTCTTTCTGAAATTATTCGTCCTGAAATTCTTCATTCTGATAGCGAAGCGTGGCGTTAGCCATACTCCTGAACTCCTGAATTCTTACTTATTTTCTCTGCGTTTATCTGTAGTGGTTAGTCAAAAATCATTCTTACCCATCAGATAGAATTGCTATATGCTAGTATTTCGTGATACAGAGACTAAAGGTAGAGGTATATTTGCCCAGAAAGATTTTCCTAAAGGAGATTTAATTGAAACATCCCCTGTAATAGTGATTCCTAAACAGCAAGTTAAGTTAATTACTAAAACAGTGTTATTAAATTATTATTTTGGATGGCATGGAGAAAGCGGAGCAATAGGTTTAGGTTTTGCTTCTCTTTTTAATCATTCTTATCATCCCAATGCAGTTTATATTAAGAATTTTGCTAAAAATGTCATTGATATTGTTGCCCATAAATATATTCGAGAAGGTCAGGAAATTACCATTAATTATAATGGGCAAGTTGATGATATTTCTCCTGTGTGGTTTGATGTGGATGAATAAAGTAGGTTGGGTTGACGCAAGGAAACCCAACATTTATAGATTTGACTTTAGTTTAGGATTATCTACACAAACCCAATATCAAGGATCAATTATTTAGTAAAGTTCAAGACAATCAAAAGTTTCATTAGTCATCAATTCTTTAATTGCTTCTACCCCTGTGCGGATAATTATTTCTACTTGATTAGTAGTTGCATTACCACACCTTAGCCAAATTACCTTTGGTGGTGAACCATAAAGACGACTTCTTTCAGCAAAATCTACATCCTGAGTCACAATACAAAAATTATTAGCCTTGGCAAATTCCCAAATTTTGCTATCATTTGCTTCTGTAAGACTGTGAAACTGAACATGACTAGCATAAGGGAAAATATCAGCTATGCGAGTAGGTAGTTTGCGACTCAGGTTTTGGTCGAAAAGTAGTTTCAAACTTCACCTACCACAGCAATTAAACGATGTTCTCTGTCAGCAGCAAACTCTAAACAAGCTTTAATATCTTCCTCTGTCAGTTCTGGAAAATCATCTAAAATTTCTGCATGAGACATTCCAGCCGCTAACCAACCTAAAACATCATATACTGTTATTCGCATTCTTCTGATACAGGGTTTACCGCCCCGCTTATCAGGCTCGATTGTAATAATATGGTGATAACTCATTTTTAACTTGGGTATATTGTATCTAACTATTAGTTTACCTTAACCTAAGATGATTGATTATTTTTTATAGAAAATAACCTAAAAATAGTATAAAAATTTGATATTTACCACTTAATTTCTCCATTTGCCAAGCGTTGTTCATAATCTTCTAAATTAGATAAATAATTAGAGAAATCAGATTCTACTATATCTAGAGATTCACTAAATTGCAGCCACAATTCCCAATTATTACTACCGTGCTTCATTATTAAGAAGTCTATAAAATCACTTACTTCCTGAACTAAAGCATCTGGCATTTGCCGAAGTTGAGCAATAGTTTTATCTTGGATATTCATACAAATATTAAAGTTGGGTTGTGTGTATCCTTTTTATGATTATACACTAATCTACAATTATTATTTTTCTGGGTGAGTATTTCTCACCAAGTAAAGTAGGTTGGGTTGACGTAAGGAAACCCAACATTTACCTGTTTTGCGTTGGGTTTCGTTCCATTGCTCTGCAACGCTAACGCGAACAACCAAACCTACAATTATTCATGATTATTTTTCTGGGTGAGTATTTCCCACCCAGTGCTTTAAATCAAGGTAATTAAATTAATGATGCCGTCTATTATAACGACATCTGTAATATCTACCTCGATAATATCTATAACGATTTCTGCCATTACAAGTCCGATAACGTCTGACATGGCTAGTTGTCTGATAACGATGATAAGGTGCAGAATCAGCATTTTCTGCAATACCCAACACGGACATAGACGCTATCAAAGTAGCGAGAACTAAAGATGCAATACGTTTCATGGGTATGATTTGAAGGATGAGTAATTATTTCTACAAACTTATAAAGTTGATGAAGCGGAGATTCCAAAAAGCTTTAAATAAATATTATCATCAAATTTTATAAAATTCTTCTTGATCAGACATAGCTTATTAAAACTTAGTCATTAAAAGTATGATATTAAAATTTATGAAGTTTAGTTAAACTAAATTTAATTCTTTTATTCTCCCAATCAATATTTTTAGGATAAATGTAGGACTTACGCATTTTAACGAAATCTAGGGGTTTGAGATTGCTTCCTTACGTCGGAATCACGGTATTTGAAGTAGATTTTGCCTAAGTCCCGTTAATTCATCATTTCAACTGTGATTATCTCAAGCTAATATATAGCAATCGTATTTGATTTATGAACAGAATTTTTAAAACGAACCGCTCCAGACGCAGAGAGCGCAGAGGTACAGAAAAAGGTGTTCATATCCTATTTAGGATTGCTATATATATTGCTTTTAAAGATTACAACTTACAAGTTTCAATGCTAAAGAAGAAAGACCACTCGTTCCGATTGTTCCCCGCAATGCTACTGGGAGGTGTCCTGGTGGTGCAGTTATATCAAAATTAATATCATGTTCACTTACCCAATCTCCACCCATTCCTAATAATTTCTTTTTTTTCCATCCTACTTTTTCAGCAAACTTATCCCAAGCTTCTGCTTGGTATTCAAGTCTTCCTGCACAAAGTTGATAAATTCTTTTTTGGACAGAAAACCCAAATTTACCCTGACTGTAATGTACCCACAATTCGTCAATAGTGCGGAGGTCTTCACAGGGAAAATTATTAACACTGTTAGCGTCTAACCAATTTTCTTTTTCCCGGTTCATAACTGCTAACATTAACTGTCGTGTTTCTTCATCTGCTTCTTTCCATTTTCCCTGTGCAAGTAAGTTACACAATTTGTGATAGTCCATTCCACAGGACGATTTGAAAGGTGTATCCTGGTTTATGGTTTGTAATACGGTGGTATTTTCTTGTGGTCTTTTTTGAGTATTAACACCAATGTAATTAACAGATGAAGGGATGGGAATATTCACAACAGGTTTACTTAATAACCCCAATATTTGTCGAAATTCTCTCACTGTTTGAGGACGTTTTGTTGCTTCTAATTCCATACCTTTAAGAATAGCAGCATTTACTTTATTGCTAATTTTAGGATTAAACTTTTGGGGAGGTGGTAAAGCTATTCCTGTTTGTCTAAACTCTGCGGGTAAAGGTTCATTATTAGTGAGTAAATTATATAAAGTTGCAGCTAAAGCATAAATATCTGTATAATCACCAAATTTACCATATCTTTGATATTGTTCTATGGGAGCATAACCTTTACTTCTAGCATTAGTCATATTTACTTCTGCACCCAATACATATTCTCTGGCTAAACCAAAATCAATTAAAACTGCTTCTTTGCTATTTTGGCGTAAAATTATATTATTGGGTTTTACATCCCGATGCAAAAATCCCATTCCGTGAATATGTTCTAACGCTTGTCCTACTTGGTCAATATAACGTAAAGCCTCTATTTCTGATAATCCATTATTATTGTAAGTATATAATGCTAAATTATAGCCATCAATAAATTCCATCACCATTCCTGAGATTCCATTGATCTCGATAAATTCATAAACTTCCACAATGTGACGATGAGGATTACATTTAGCTAATCGCATTCCTTCATTATAAAACTTTCTCTCTTCTGTACGAAAGTCTTCTGGACTGATTTGTGTAGGGTTTAAAGTTTTGATCACAACTATTTTGCCTTTTCTTTGGTCTTTGGCGCTATAAGCAATACCAAAACCACCACGACCAAGATATTGTTGAATAATATATCTACCGTTATTAATGGATGTCCCTGGTGTCCAAATGCTCATACTTTCGTTAAATATATTGTATGTATATTTTATACCATATTTCAATTGTTGTCTTTAGGAGACACAGTTGGTATAAGTGTGATCAAAAAATGATATGTCTAATCGGTCATTTTTACAGAAATAGATCCCCAAATTTTTGGAAAACTTGGGGACTTAGGTAAATTAATTAACTCATTAGGTCTTGAAACATGGCGGTGCTTAAATAGCGTTCTCCAAAAGAAGGTTGAATCATGACGATTAATTTACCAGCATTTTCTGGGCGTTTACCTACGGCAATAGCAGCACATAAAGCCGCCCCGGAAGATATACCTGATAATAGACCTTCTTCTCTGGCTAATCTGCGTCCATATTCCATTGCTTCAGCGTCATCAACTGGGACAATTTCATCAATTAAATCTTGACGCAAAACATCAGGAATAAACCCCGCACCAATACCTTGAATTTTATGGGGGCCTGGTTTACCACCTGATAGAATTGGACTGTTGCTAGGTTCGACTGCAATAACTTGAAAACTCGGTTTGCGTTGTTTAATAATCTCAGCAATACCAGTAATTGTACCACCAGTTCCGACTCCAGAAATTAAGATATCAACTTCTCCATCGGTGTCGGCCCAAATTTCCTCAGCCGTGGTTTCTCTGTGAATTTTGGGATTAGCTGGATTAGCAAATTGTTGCAACATAAAAGCATTGGGAGTATTAGCAACTATTTCCTCAGCTTTGTTAATTGCGCCTCGCATTCCTTGGGGTCCTGGTGTTAATTCCAAACTTGCACCATAAGCCCGCAACATGGCACGTCTTTCTTGGCTCATGGTTTCGGGCATGGTTAAAATTAATTTGTAGCCACGGGCGGCTGCTACCATAGCCAAGGCGATACCTGTATTCCCAGAAGTTGGTTCAACTAAAACAGTTTTATCCGGTGAAATTAAACCTTGAGCTTCAGCCGAAAGAATCATACTTACGCCAATTCTGTCTTTTACAGAAGCCGCAGGATTCATACTTTCTAGTTTGACCACTATTCTGGCAACCACTCCCTCGGCTTGGGGAATTTTATTTAACTCAATTAGTGGAGTTTTTCCAATAAGTTCTGTTACGTCTTTAGCAATTCGCATTTATTATCCTCTAAAATTTATATATTAATCTATTGTGTGTTGTGATTAAGTCTTTAATTCCTGTTCAGTTTTGATATCAGCCATAACCACTTTACCATAATCTCTGTCTAATCCTCAAAAAAAAGCTTTTCTATTGCTGAAAACAATCATTTTGAACTTTCCTGAGAATATCTTAATTTTGTTTTTGAGTTATTCAATATATCTTAGGTCTATCTCTGTCATGAGATGCTGTGATTTGAGTACAGATTCTACCTGTGAATCGTTTATTAAAAATATCTAAAACCCATAGCCTAGTTGAGTTTGGTATTGAGTACAAAATGCCCCGTCCTCTCACCCAAAAATGCTAGTACCCCAGTCAAGAAATACTAGCACCCCCACACCAAATATTTTTTTTTATGCTTGCCGAATCAGAATGACAAGCCATGAGTGCTGTCGTAATCATCTTAATAATATTAATTTCACTCGCTTCAATTAGGGACTCGAAAGACGGCTGATATAAACGATATAGGATTTACGCAGAGATTCCCCTCTACCCCCCGAAGTTCCTAAGATGAAAGTCTGACGAATCAGGGGGGACTTCTTAACTCCTATATCTCTGAACATTTAACTCAATGCTGTCGGTATTAGTTAATACGAAAAAGACAGAATTTTGTGATTTTAGGAGATTTTGATAAGCATATTTTCAATAAAAAAGGTGCAAAAAATACTCTACTAATAGAAATTTTCTTTCTAGGTAATTCATGCCTAGTTAGCGAGAATAAACATGAAAGTCAAACTTTTAAATGTGCTTACCGTAAGTTTGCTAACTTTAGTATTAATCTCCCCAGGGATAGCAGTATTTAATGTAGTTTGGGGACAACATAGAGAGTTCGTTAAAACACAGAATTTATCTTGTGAATCCCAGACAATCAAGACAGCATCTTCAAGAGATGTGTCTACCACAAAAATTATTAATACTTCGCCATCTTTACTTCAGACAAAATCATCTGAAAATAATTTTTTGCATGAAGTAAAAATTGTTGTCAAAAAATATCAAATAGCGAATATTCTGCAATGGATATTTTTAATTACTCCAATTTGTATTGGTGTATCAATTATCGCTTATGACAGATATCTTGTCTATCGCTCTGCTGTATTAAAAGCTCAGATTGCCATGTTAGAAAGAATGTGGCAAGAAAGTATTGAACAGTAAGTTTTCAACTTAATCATTTACCATAAAGTAAATTATCATGACAGAAGAACGCCAAACACAATATTTTAATTTAATTGATGAACTTCTTCAATGTCCTAATGGTCAAGAACCAGATGTTTTAGAAGCACAACCAGAATTAATTGATTCTGGTTTAGTTCAAGCAATGTTACAAGTAGCAACTATGTTTGCTCATCAAGGTAATCAAGATGGGGCGCAATTTTTATTTTTTGTAGCTAAACAATTGGCTAAACAATTAGGTTTATATCCTGAAGTTCCTAATGAAGTTGTCAATCAGGAGTAATGATGCTATTGACTTCAACTGATGCGGGGCATATATCATTAGAATTTCTCTTGGCAGATTGGAATATTGCTGATGAATATAGAGACTGGTTTACAGTATATAATTCTCGGTTAATGGGTGAGAGTTGGTATATTGTGGAGTTAGGCGTAGAGGGATTACCTGATAGGTGGTTTATGCAGGTTTATGATACAGGAGTTTGTGATCCTAATTATACTTTTATTTCACCAATTTCTGGCTCAGAAGGCTATACAGATTTGCAAAACCTACCAGATATTATTGCTGATGTATTAGTTGCAGAACGCAATTCTCGATAAAATTTTAAAAGGTTGATATCCCCAACTTCTCTAAGAAATTGGGGCTTTTATTATTAATATTTGATAATTTGTATATTTTTAATAAAAAATATTTTCAAAAATAACGTTTGTCATGCTTATTTAACAATAATATGTTATGATAAATAGAGTTATGGACGCTACAGAAGAATCAGTCAAATGATTACTGAAGACATCCTAGCCAAAGAATTTGTCAGAGTCGTAAATGACTATTACCCAACAGTGAGAGAACTGTTAGCGGACTGCCACGTGAAAGTTATTACTTCCTGTTGGGGACGACCGGCAAAACGTTTTCAATATATAGGAATTTATTGTCGAGAAGACATGATGCCCTATATTCAATCCAAAAAAGAAATTCTCAGAGAATTAGCAGAAAATATGGGGCTAATTCAAGTAGTTTTTCTCAATGCCAAGAGATTGCTACATGATCCTCTGTCGAAGTTAAAACAATCTGAACCTCGATTATGGTTGGAGTTGCAATTATTGGCAGCCTAATCTGATATTTGGTTAAACATGAAAACAGGACTTTTCTGTAATTACGAGAATCATCATCATGATGCCAGACGAACTCTTTTTGAGCAAGTCTTATTGGTGAAAGAGGCTGAAAGCTTAGGTTTTGACGAAGCTTGGGTAACAGAACACCATTTTAATGAGTTCAATCTTAGTCCTTCAATTTTGCTATTATTGGCACATTTAGCAGGTGTTACTTCCCAAATTCGGTTAGGAACTGCGGCTGTATTATTGCCATTTCATCAACCAATTAATGTTGCTGAAGATGTTGCCACTTTGGATAATCTTTGTAGTGGAAGATTAGCTTTTGGTGTCGCTAAAGGGGGACCTTTTCCACAGCAAAATAAACATTTTGGTGTGACAATGCAGGAATCTCGCACTAGAATGTTAGAGTCAGTGGCATTGATTCAAAAGCTATTATATGAAACTAATGTATCATTTAATGGCGAATATTATCAATGCGAAAATCTGACAATTCATCCTCAACCACTACAAAAACCAATTCCCATATATATTGCTAGTGGTGATGATGATGCGATCGCATTTGCGGCTGACAATTCCTTTGGCTTAATGGGGGGGCCGCCTTTTTCCCTAGAAAGGTTGAAGAAGACAGTCAAAAAATATTGGGAATTGAATCAAAGTGGTGCAGAAAAGTTCCTGTTAGCACGTTTCTTTTTTGTAGCTAAAACTCATGATGAAGCGGTAAATGAAGCCTTACCTTTTATTCGTCACTTCAGTAAAGAAATGACCGCCAACTCAAATCAAGTAATGCAGAAAAGTCCTCAACAACCAGCATTTGATCGAACCAATATTTGTTTTGATGAAGACTATTTGATTGAGAATTCCATTATTGGTGATGTCAGCACTTGCCGGGACAAAATCAAAAAGTTTCAGGATGAATTAAATCTTAGCACACTAGCGTTAAAACCCTCATCTTTTTCTTTACAGAAAAATCGAGAAAGTTTGCAACGCTACAATCAAGAGGTGCGAAATTATGTCTAAACTTCCATTGCTTCCTCCCGATGATTTACCTCCTCATCAGGTAACAAAAGAGGATGGAATGCTACATTTGGAGTTGGAACAGTCTATTGGCAGATGTTTTTTCTATGCGTGCGATCGCATTACTCAAGTATTATTATCTAATTGTCACTGGTACATAACTACAAATAACACTACTTTAATGTTAATTGTAGACTGTCCCGATCTAGTTGCTTACTGGCATATAGTCAGCAATATTCCCCAAATTGGTAACAGACTAGAACGATTTACCAAAAATGCGAAAATCCGCGTTTATCCTCCCTTTGGTAAAGGTTCACCCTTTGAAATTGGCGTTAATGAAATTTCCGCCTATCGAGATTGGTTATAATTCCTAAATTAAATTTTAATCACTATGATATTCCCGGCTTTTTAAAGAAGTCGGGGATCTATCTTGTTATAATAAAACTAATACAAAAATATACCAGCCATGATTAACAACTTTATCAATAATAAAAAAGAACTATTTGACCGTTGGGCAAATAGTTATGATTGGACATTTCCTTCCTTTATTTACCAAGCTATCCATAAAAGATTACTTTCACAAGTGACATTATCACCAAATGCCAATGTACTTGATTTAGGTTGCGGTACTGGACGCTTATTAGATAGATTAGCCACACAGTTTCCAGAAATTCACGGCACAGGTTTAGATTTATCTCCCCAAATGTTGCGAGTTGCGAGACAAAATAACCGCCATCGTCCACGCTTAATTTATCTTGAAGGTAATGCAGAAAATCTCCCCTTTGCGGAGGGACAATTTGATGCGGTTTTTAATACAATTAGTTTCTTACATTATCCTCAACCAGAACAGGTTTTAAAAGAAGTCGCCAGGGTACTTTCTCTTGGCGGTAAATTGTATTTAGTAGATATTACTTTTAATAACTCATCAGGATGTGAAATTACTCCCAATTCTCCTACAGGAATTCGGTTTTATAGCAAGAAAGAAAGAGAAGAAATGGGTAATAAGGCAGGGTTAACTTGTGTAGGTCATTATTACTTATTGGGCTTTGTATTATTGACTATTTTTCAGAAAAAATAATGGCAATAGTTGATTAAATTTTGGAATTTTAAACATAAAATACGTAGGTTGGGTTAAGCGACAGCGCAACCCAACTAATTATTTATATTATTTATTTATACTCAATTTTTGTCAGAATCAGGATGTCCAGGATTTGATGATTTTCAGGATTGAGATACCCGAATTATACACCATAAAATCAGAGTTTTAAGCCTCTCCCCGTCGCGGGGAGAGGTTTGGAGAGGGGTCAAATTATTTTTGTCGAACTCAGGTCTAGTTATCTAGTTGAAGCTGGTCATGGGTGATAAAATTCCGGTTTTTATCCTGTAAATCCTTTAATCCTGGACATCCTGATTCTGACAATGTATCTAACTAAAAATTTACATTAATCTTGCACATTTTTCCATGTTTATACTATAATTTTAGAGAATAATAGCCAAAAATAATACTTGACAATAGTTAAATGATCGAACCATTAACCACAGGCGCAGTTGCAATTGGTACTGTCCTCGCTACCAAAGCACTAGAAAAAATTGGCGAAAATATTGGTGATAGTTTATCTAACAAAACTAAGCAGTTTCTTGAATTGTTGAAAAAACAAAAACCTGACACTGTTACCGCTATTGAGAAAGCGCCAGAACAACCCTTAGATTATGGTCAGGCTGTTTTAGAAGTAGAAGCAGCAGCAAAAGCAGACCCTAATGTTAATCAAGCTATAGAGGAATTAACAGCAGCAGCAAAAGCCGAACCAAATCCTAAATTAGCAGAAATTCTGGCCATGCCTAACCTAGAAAAATTAGCAGACAAAATAGGTCAGGTTGTCATGCCAGGAGGTACAGGACATATTCAAACTATGAGTTTTTAATCACAATTAATTCTGATTTTCGTGGGACGGGCTTCTAGCCTGTCTTATTCATATTTAACTGGAAGTATCTAATCAGTTTATGCCGGATGAATATTCCAAATTTGCTGACAAAATAGGTGCTTATGCTGCCCCTGGTGGTCAAGTTCATATTGGCACGCAAATCATTGAAGGACAACCACAGCTACAACCAAAAAAACACATACCTTATCGCGGTTCTGTGCATTTTGTCGGTCGAGAAACAGAACTGACAACTCTCCATGAAGACTTACAAAGAGGAGATTATGTAGCTATTTCTGGGATGGGTGGTTTGGGTAAAACTGAATTAGCTATCCAATACGCTAAACGATATGAAAATGATTATGGGGGAATCACTTGGTTAAATGCTAGGGGAAATAATCTCGCTGAGGAAGTGTTGAAGTTTTTTAGTTCCCAATTTGAGTTAGAAATTCCCCAGGAACAAGGGGATAAATTGTTAACTTTACAGGAACAAGTTGCATGGTGTTGGTTACAATACCCTGATTCTGAAAAACCTATTTTAATTATTTGTGATGATGTCACTGAATTGGTACAATTACAGGAAATTATTCCCAGTGATAACCGGTTTCGGGTTTTTGTGACAACTAGACTACGGAATTTAGACCCTAATTTTATTCAACAACTATCTTTAGATGTTCTTTCACTAGAGACAGCATTAGAACTTTTACAAAAACAATTAGGAAAAGACGACAAACGAGTTATTAGAGAACGAGAAACAGCCCAAGAAATATGCAATTTTTTAGAATATTTACCCTTGGGGATAATTTTAGTCGGTGGTTATTTATTAAATGACCCTGGACTTTCATTAGATAAAATGTTAGAACGGTTGCAACAACACAAATTAGCAGAAACCGCCCTAGAAGGAAAAGAAACACTAAATAAAACACAACTGGGAGTTAAAGCCGCTTTTACCTTAACTTGGCAAGAACTGGACACCCAAACAAAACATTTAGGGGCATTTTTAAGTTTATTTTCGCCTCAGTTTATACTTTGGGAATTGGTGATTGAGGTCATCAAATTTGAACGAGAAAATGA
>JBJTUF010000299.1:0-5804 GCA_046080565.1 Cuspidothrix sp.
TCGCATTGCCCTCAATGCCTTAGACCGAGAAACAACTTTTCGTCGTAGTATTCGACAAAAGTCAAGACGAGCTGCGATGAATGATCAATACATGATTTCTGTGTTAGCAGCATCCATCGCAAACTATTCTCCTCTACTGTCATTCCCCTGTCAATAGGGCTTGAGATGCGCTAACCCTGCCGTGAGTATGACCAGATAATTGCAAATCTACACGCCATTTTTTGAGAATTTCGGCTGTATCTGAGTTATGGGATAATATAATGCGAGGTATATTAGAATCGAGTTGATTCATAATTGCATCTGGATTAAATTCCCGTGAATAAAAATCTGCTAATCCCACTATAGGCAATTTTTCCCCTAATGGATAAGTAATTTGATTCCAAAGTACATTAATCCCGACATTTGTTAAAGCATTGATAATTTCTAATTGGGAACTATGATAATAAATATCATGATTTCCCAATACAGCATAAATACCAAAAGAACTTTCTAGATTTTTCAGTGCTGGTGCTAGTTGGTGAATAGGTTTGGCAATTGTATTAACATAGTCACCAGTTAACATCACTAAATCTGGTTTTGCTGCATTACTGACTGCAATTGCTTCTGTTAACATTTTTGCTGATAATAAACCATCATCATAATGAAAATCTGACATTTGCACTAGCTTTAATCCTGCTAATGATAGCGGTAAGTTGGGAATTTTTATAATTAATTTTTCTGTTTTTAAATTTCCAGATAATAACTTGTGCATAATATTTTTAATAAAATGTAATTCACTTAATTCTAAAACATTGAATTGTGTAGGTTGGGTTGAGGTAAGGAAACCCAACATTTTATAGATTTTGTTGGGTTGATGCAAGGAAACCCAATCTTATATATGGAAACGCCGATACACGCAGATAGACGCAGATAATTAACCAAAGGATTCAATCTCACCTGCATCATTGATAAATACAGATGAACCAATTGATAAAGATGAGATTATATCGCTAATTTTTTCCATTAGAGGTAATAAATTATCAGGATGAGTGCTAGTAGAGTTAACAATAATAATTTTCATATTTTTATTAGTTAAATTTTGCTGATAAGGAAGATTTTTATCTGCTGTAATAAACACATCAAAAGGATATGTTTCCGCTAAATCAAGAATTTGGCGATCCTTAAAACCACGCCATCCCATATCATTAACGTTATAAATAATATAACCTTTATTTAAAAAAGGTTGTTTGAGTTTTTTACTTAAAAGATTTTCGTCTAGTAATATAATAATTAAGCACAACGTTCCTGGGCAATGATCAATTTAGCCGCATTTTCTAAAACTTTCATAGTTTGAGTCTCTAAATAAGGAAAATCATTAATAAACTCAGCTAACCCACTATCTACTTCGAGATAGTCAAAAAATGTTTGTAAAGGAACACGAGTTCCAACAAAAACCGGAACTCCACTCATAATTTCAGGATCACGGTGAATAATACCTTGAGTTTCTAATAATTGATTTAGTGTCATAATTTACTTGATAAATTGCTATTTTGGCAAAGATTCAGGATGGAAATTTATGCACTCTGATGAACTATACATATTATATCATAAATCAAATATTATTCCTATATATTGCACTTGTCAATACCTTAACTTAAATACTTTCCCAAAGTTTAATCTGCTGTCTTAGTTCTTCCATATCTAAATAATCATAAGCAAACGCTTTTCTTAAAAGTGGATGGGGAATAAATTTATCATATTTATTAATTTCCGGTGCTTCTGCTGTACTTACTAAATGTTCTGGAGAAATTCTTTGTTCACATAAAGAGGCAATTTCTGGATAAACAGATTGAAATTTATCCTTTGCTAATTTTAAAGTTAAATAATAGGGATTTACACCTCCAATATTCGTAATTTCTAAAGATTCTCGACAAAAGGAATTTAATAATCTTTCCAAAGTTCGATAAGCGACAGTCCCTATCCAAGGGAAAATGCAACATTTGCCATTTTCTAAAAAAATAATATTATTTTCAGCTAATTTTGATTTTTTGACTAATTCCCGCACTTGAGATAATCTTGCTTGAGCATTTTTTTGTAAATATGGATAATTTGTATCTTCTAATAAAACTTGTCGCATTCTTTGGATAATTTTACCATGAATTATACTACTCCCACCACGCCAATAAATACTAGCTTTACCTTCCACTTGCTTAACAAAAATATTTCTTTTTTTCAAATCAATGTCTACAACTTCCCAACTTTTACCTGCTAAAGCAAATTGATTACCCACCGCAGGAGGAATAACAATACTCCCAATTTCTGTTCCTCCTTGTTTGACTGTATATTCTTGACTTTCGGCAAACACAGCATAAAATTGAAATTTATTGACTATTTTTTCACCAGCTAAACCGATAATTAATTTACCTTGTTCGGTTTTATGAAGATGATTAATCTCTATTAAATATCGTAGTAATAATAAATAATCATCTTTAGAAAAATTAATAAATGGGGCAAGGTTTAAAACTTCTTTTGCAAGTGCAGCCGGTGAAAGTTCTCCTGTAGCTGCTAAAATACTCATGGTTTGATGATATAATAAACTTAAAGGATATTTAATCGGTTTGATTGGTTCTATCCAACGTGCTTCTAAATAAAGTTGAATAATGGCAATAGATTGTAAAAGTTGCCAGGGAATTTGTTCTGGTAAAGAAGATTCTGATAATGGTTTTTCTTCTTCACAAATAAACCGCATATCGGCAAATTCACCTCGTCTTCCACTTCGTCCTAATCTTTGTAAAAAACTGGACACAGATAAAGGTGATTCTAATTGAATAACTCTTTCTAGTTCACCAATATCTATTCCTAATTCTAAAGTTAAAGTTGCCGCAGTGACAGCAGGTGTTTGGGGTTCTCGCATTGCCTTTTCTGCTGTTTGTCGTAAAGTAGCACAGATACTACCATGATGAACATGATAGATATCTGGAAATCCTTGTATTTTAGCTACTTCACGCAAAGAAGAAATTATAGATTCTGTTTGAGTTCTATTATTAGCAAATATGAGACATTTACGAGATTTAGTTAGATTAAAAATATATTGATCATATTCTGATATTTCAGATTCACTATCAAGATAAAAATGTTCTACAGCTAATTTAATTTGGCGTTTTCCTGATTCTACTTGGGGAGTGATGACAGATTTATCTGTTCCTGAACTTAACCAAGTTTCAGCCATCGAATAATCGCCAAGAGTTGCTGATAAACCAATGCGTCGGGGTCGAATTGGAATAATTTTTTCTAATCTTTGTAATTGACAAATAATTTGATCACCCCGTTCTGAACCCATGAAAGCATGAATTTCATCAATGATGATAAATCGCAAATCTCCAAATAACCGAGTTAATTCTTGATGTTTATTAATTAATAAACTTTCTAGAGATTCTGGTGTAATTTGCAGAATCCCTTGGGGATTTTTTAAAAGTTTGTTTTTACGACTTTGGTTAATATCTCCATGCCAAGAATATACAGGAATATCCGCCGTTTTTAATAAATCATTGAGGCGATTAAATTGGTCATTAATTAAAGCTTTAATCGGACTAATATATAAAACACCAATAGTATTTGCTGGCTTTTCCTGTAATAAAGTTAAAACAGGTAAAAATGCTGCTTCTGTTTTTCCCGCAGCCGTAGCAGCAGTCACAAGTAAATGTGAATTGCTGTTAAATATCACTTCACAAGCGGCAATTTGTACAGGTCTTAATTCCGTCCAATTGTGGAGATAAATATATTCTTGAATAAAAGGGGCAAGTTGAGAAAATATATTTTTATTCATATATAAATAATATCATATATTGCTAATTACTTATAATAAACTGATTGGTTTTAACTCAACTCTATTCCCTCTTAACTGTCACCTGTCACCTTTCCCCTGTAACCTATTCGCTTGTAATTTTGCCACCATTTCAGCACGATTAGAAACGTTCAACTTACGAAACATTCTTTTTAAAGCTTGCTTGACAGAATTTTGAGTAATCCATAATTTAACTGCAATTTCCCCATTAGTTAGACCTTGGGCTACTAATTCAGCTATTTCTAATTCCCTCGCTGTAAGAGGACAACTATCCATAGATGAAAAGGTTTTTGGTTTTGTCCTCAGCGTGGCAATTTTCGCTGATAAATGTAAACAAACAGCGCTTAAATCAGCTAAATCATTGCCATCAAAAGGAAGACTTCCTGGGTCACGGGCAAAGTTTAAAGTTCCTACTAATTTACCATCACAAACTATTGGCCCGGTCATTACGTGTTCGTGACGGGTGCAGTAGTTTTTCCAGTCTTCTGGTGATAAAATTAACTGTTCATGGGTGGGGGCGTGACGTTCGACAACATAACGTCCCAGGGGGTTTGCTTCTAAGCAAACAGCAGGAATTTCAGGAGTTTCAATTTGAGTATTTAGTTCTTCATCTAGGAGATCAATACCCCAATGTTGTACTGCAAAATGGTCGCCAATGGTATCCATGAGGGCTGGTTTTAATTCTTGCTCATTTTGGACATTAGCGATCGCTTGAAAAATGGCGTGGAGACTTTTAGCCATAAGTGTACCCATTTGGGGACTATGCCAACCTCGATAATTAGTTCTATCCTAATATCATCAATGATAAAACGCTATTTTTACTTGTAACCAGAGGCCAAGCATCATGACAGCTACTCAAATCTCAGCCCAAGAACTTTTTCAGGCAGCTTATGAAAATCGTTATACCTGGGATGGAAATTTCCCTGGTTATACCGCAGATATTACTTATAAGTATGATGACCAAGTAATTAAAGGTCAAGTTCGGATTGATGCCAGTTTAAAAGCAGAAGTTCTGAATGTTGAAGACGAAGCGGCGAAAAAAGCTATTCATGGACAAGCTTGGGAAATTGCTGTTCACCGTGTCCGCCGGGCTTTTGAACAAACTCACGGCGCAAATTCTTTTAGATATGGCAGCACTGATGCAAACGGCGCAGTCGAAATTTTTGTTGGTGGTAAGTCAGAAGGAGATAAATACAAAGTGCGTAATAACGAAGTTTGCCACGTTCACCGTTTAATTCACGGTACTTTTGTGACTATTGACACCTTCACCAGTCACAACACAGGAGAAGGATATCTTTCTCACACTTATGATTCTGTCTATAATGACCCTGAAACCGGCGCACAAAAAGGCGGTAAAAGCGATTTTACTGATGAGTATGAAAAAGTAGGTAATTACTACATTCTCAACCGTCGGGAAATTCGCACAGAAACAGCCGGAAATGTGGCAATTCAAGAGTTTATCTTTTCTAACATTGAATTGTTAGGCTAGATGTTTGAATAGTTAAATGCTTTGCGGGATGGGCATTTTGCCTGTCCCTATAAAATTTGCTTGACTAAACATCTATACTTTTATCAGAATCGCTTTTGAAATAATTAATATTTCCGTCTAAATCTGCTTCTCCAAGATGTTTTTTACCTGTTTTATCAAAAACTTCTAAATGAGCAGCTTTACCATGATGTAAATTATCTACATACCAATAATATCCTGTGATTAATTCACAGTAAATAACTCTTTCTTGACACCTATTTGATGTTTTTCTAAATCTTACACCATCTCGTAAAATAGTTTGTTCATCCCTTGGAGGTTCTTTACTATCTAATGAATATTCTAATTGACTTAAATTTAACTTATTTTCTAACCAACATTCTAGTGATAATTTACTGTCTATACCATCTAAACATATCAAGTTGATTTCATCATTATTTTTAATAATCGTAATTAAACAAATATTTTTGATATCAGGATGGGCTATTCTAAAAC
>JBJTUF010000300.1:0-29899 GCA_046080565.1 Cuspidothrix sp.
TTGGGGTACATCAAATGTTCCAAAAAACTATAGAAGAATTAATGCAATTTAGCCGCTATCGGTTGAAGGATTACATCAAAGGGCAAAGAGCTATGAAGCTTGCTCTCTCTAGCTTCTAGCTATCTTGTCCTCCTGTCAGGGTTATTAGAATAATGAATGAGATGATTTAAGTTATCTGGATTAGCTTCTGCATAGGAAAAATAAGCTACGACTCCACCGTTAGGATTATTATTAGCATTAGTTTGTAAAAATCTCTCACTGGTATTATTAGAAATCAAATACCATCCAATATATTGATCACCTGTTAAAGTATATTCTTTAACTCCGTTATAGTTACCTTTTCCAAATATTACTTGATAATTATTTTGTTTGAATACTTCTTGAGCATAATTAACATCAGTGGGAGAAATACCGTTAATATTCCCATTGATATCATCAACATAATAAAAACCAATTTCATTTTTATAGGATGCTTCTTGAGATACAAATTCAACGGTTAATGGTACTTTTTGTGTATTGCTATATCCAGGGTTAAAGCCTTTTTCAAAAACGTTGAAAACTACATCATTAAAATCTTCATCTCCACCTCCTGTTAAATCTTCCCAATTAAAACGATAAATTCCTTGACCAAGCTTTGTACTAATAACATGATCAAATTTATCTGTATTTGCGGCTGTAATGGATGAGAAAACAGTGATAGAATTAGGGTTATTTAAATATTCCGATTTACTGGCATTTTGAACTAAATAAAAACCAACATAATCTCCAGCTTTTAAATCTACTTGTTTCCAGTTACCTGCACTATTTCCTTTAGCAAAAATAACTTCGCTTTTTTCAGAATTTAAGAGTTTTTGAAAATAACCTGCTTCTTGGGGTGAAACTCCATCTATTTTACCTTGGGGATTATCAAATACTATGATTCCTACTTCATTGTTATATACTGCTTCTCTTAATGTCCATTGAAAAACTAAAGTCGTATCTTCAGTTACGGCTAAACTTTCTCCTATATTGTTACTTAGTTCAAATGCTGATTTTTCAATATTGATAAATTGATCATTAAATCGAATAATTCCATGATCATTTTCTGCTTTTAAGCTATTTAATATTTCTGGTGTTAAAGATTGATTAAATACTAACCTGGCAAAAATATCTCCCTCATCTCCTTGACTATCTGCTTGATTAATTTGAGCATCAAGAAAATGTCCAAATTCTTCTGTGATTACTTGAGCAATTACTTCTGTTGAATTAGAGTTAACAAACTCATGTCCCAAAAAGATAGTATTAATAGATTCGGCATAAGCTCCATTAGCATTACCTAAGATTTCCGAATTAATAATACTAATTTGTACATCTTTAAAACCTTCATTAATTTGAGTCTGCAACAAAGAAGCTGCTAAATCTATTTGATAATTTACTCCATAGGCAATACTTAACAAGTCATTAGCATTAGGATTAGTAATAAAATTGCTAAACTTTTCTCTAATTAAATAATCAGCAGATATAATTTTTTGTTCTAAAAAATAATCTGTTTTGGAATTAATTAATTCATTTCCTACAGGAAATATTGCTGATGTATTTTGAATATTAATAACAGGGTTTAAAACTTCGCTGGAAAGCCCGTAAACCGTGCTATTGTATGGGGTAGAAATATCTACTGGTAAAACAGAAAGGTATTGATTATTTAGTGAAGAATCAAACATAAAGGAGGCTGTCTTTATTCAAAAAATACTGTATTGGCGTGGCAGCTTACCCGACAGAGTTGATAAGTAGTTGTGCAAAATAAATTTTGTATTTTGGAGTGGTAAGTAATGAGACAAAATTAATTACACAAACATTTAGACTGAAATCGTTGACTGGCAAAGGATTGATAAATAACTAATATGTAATTAATTCTGTCCAGGTACTTAACAGGGAACAGATAAGGAATACAGAGATTTTTCTTTGTTCCAAAAATGTTAAATTAATTTTGCTCAGATACTTACCGTACTCTGGTTTGCTTCTACCCTAACTTTCAGGTGCAAGAATCCTGTGGTTACTTTGGTTGAGAAAGTTTACCATACTGGAGTTAATATCATGTCTGGGTAATGACTTATGATTAAGCACCAGTTTGCAACCACCAATGAAAATTCGTCAAACTAGCAATTCAATCTGGTTGCTGAAGTAAAGATTGACACCGATCAAATTATAAACTGACATAACCAGCAATGGCACAAATCGAAGAGCAAATTTATCGCTAGTTTAAATCATAGTTAAAGTTCCGTCCTATCAGTTAAAATTTCATAACCACTATCGGTCACTAAAACTGTATGTTCAAACTGAGCAGATAAAGCATTATCAACTGTTACTGCTGTCCATCTATCAGCTAAAATTCTGGTATTTTTAGAACCAGCATTTAAAATCGGTTCAATAGCTAAAGTCATACCAGAACGCAATTTCACATTTGGTATTTCACGAGTACGATAATTAAAAACAGGTGGTTCTTCGTGTAAATTTCTGCCTACACCATGACCAGTAAATTGTTCCACCACTGCAAAACCATTAGCTTTGACATGATCTTCAATTGCACCAGCAATTTCTGCTAAATGTACACCAGCTTTTACTTGTTCAATACCTTTATATAAAGATTCTTCTGCTATTTTAATCAGTCTTGCTGCTTCAGTTGTCACATTACCCACAGCAATAGTAATACAGGAATCTCCATGAAATCCTTGATAATATGCTCCCGTATCCACTTTTAACACATCCCCTGAGCGAATTACCTTTTTATGGCTAGGAATCCCATGGACAACTTCATTATTAATACTAGAGCAAATGGAAGCCGGAAAACCATGATATCCTTTAAAACTAGGGGTTGCACCCATTTCCCGGATACGCTTTTCTGCATAAGCATCTAAATCGGCTGTTGTCATTCCTGGCTTAACTAGCTCAGAAATCTCTTTTAAAACAGTAGCCACAATCTTTGCCGATTGTCGCATAATTTCGATTTCACGGGGTGATTTAACTTCAATCCCTCGGCGTTGTTGTCGTTTTTCGGGTTTGGGTTGGACTGGTTGAGAAAGTAAGTTGCTGAAAATATTCATCATGAAACCTAGAAATGACCGCTACTTTAGGGATTAAATACCAAATTGTTGAGATTTATTGCAAAATATATCTATACCTTACATTAACTTATTTTTTGCCTTAAAGATAGGTAGGGTGCGTTAGTAACAGCTTAACGTATCTTAAAATAATGGTTCAGACCAAAATGATTACTATAGGACTATGATTTGATTTCTGAACGGAACTCGGTACACTTTTATATTCTCGAATCCTCTTGCCTTTTGCCTGTCGCTACAAATCAAGGCTTTTTCCAATTTGGACAAGGTATTGCTACTATTTTAGAACTTACGCAACTGTCACACCAAAAATCTATTGTAGGATGCGTCAGATACCAATAATCTTTGGCATTGTTGAAACAAGGTATGAATTTCAATGTAGAGACGATAATCCCTGGTTTAAATATAATCACAAATCATTTTCATACATCAAATCAGCAACGCCCAATAATCTTTTTATTTACAGGATTTATACAGTCTGACCCAGTCTACTAATGTGCTTGAAAAATACATGACTATGTAAGGGTAATTCATGAATTACCCCTACTTTGATGATATCGTCAGTCAGTCGTAATTTAACTAACCTACTAAGCAGTTACCGCCGATTGAGATTTATTTGCAGATTGCTTGAGTATATCAACTTTGTCAGTACGTTCCCAAGGTAAATCCAAATCCGTTCTACCCAAATGACCATAAGCTGCAACGTCCTGATAAAAACGTCCGCCTATTTCACTTGGTAAGTTACGTAAATTGAATACATGAATAATTCCTGCTGGACGTAGTTCAAAGTTATCTTTGACTAAGTTCAACAGAATTTCATCATCTACTTTACCTGTGCCAAAGGTATCAACAAAGATACTTACAGGCCGCGCTACACCAATGGCATAACTTAGCTGGACTTCACATTTTTCTGCTAACCCAGCCGCAACAATATTTTTTGCTGCATATCTAGCTGCATAAGCCGCAGAACGGTCTACTTTTGTGGGGTCTTTGCCAGAGAAAGCACCACCACCATGGCGAGAATAACCACCATAGGTATCAACAATGATTTTCCGTCCTGTTAAACCGGAATCTCCTTGGGGACCACCAATGACAAATTTACCAGTGGGGTTAACCAAAAATCTGGTTTCTGCACTCGGTTTGATGGTAATATCATCAAATACAGGTTCTACTACTTCTGTCCATAGCTCGGCTTTAATCTTGGCCTGTACTTCAGCATCACCAGTAATATCACCAATGGTGGCTGTATGTTGGGTAGAAATCAAGATGGTGTCAATACCAACTGGTTTACCATCTTCATACACTACGGTAACTTGGGTTTTACCATCGGGACGGAGGTAAGGGAGAATTCCAGCTTTACGAACTCCTGCTAATCTCCGGGCGATTCGGTGTGCTAAACTAATCGGTAAAGGCATAAGTTCTGGGGTTTCGTTACAAGCAAAACCAAACATGATACCTTGATCACCAGCACCGATTTTATCAAATAGTTCTTCACTATCGGCTGTTCGACTTTCGTGAGCAGTGTTTACACCTTGAGCAATATCTGGTGATTGTTCATCTAAGGCAATCAATACACTAGCACTATCTGCTGAAAAACCATTAGTCGCATCAGTATAGCCGATTTCCGCAATTTTTTTCCGGGCAAGATGCACGTAATTAACATTGGCTTTAGTGGTAATTTCTCCTGTAATTAAGACCAAACCAGTATTAACTACCACTTCTGCTGCTACTCTACTGCTAGGATCTTCTGTGAGTAGTGCATCAATAATTGTATCGGAAATTTGATCGCAGATTTTATCTGGATGACCTTCTGTAACTGACTCGGAAGTAAATAAATAACGACGAGACAAAGGAATTTCCTCCTGAGAGAATGTTTTCACTGATAAGATACATCAGTTACTAATTTATGAAATCATAACAATATTTACAGTTTTTGTAATAAGTATCTTTTATCTCAGTATTTCAATAGTTAAAGGTATTAAAAGATGTGCATTTCCCTAGGCAGCGCCTAGAAGTTAGGATCATTCATTAAACGCATATAAACGCAGATGTAAGATATTGGCAGTTTTTGCTCCTATTTGGAAATATAAAATTTTCCCTGGATCATTTATCATTCCTCTATATCAGATGAGATTAAAAATTTTTTTCTATTAATTCTTTAATAAACCTGTTTGTGTATATGATAACTCACAAAGGATAATGCCTATGAGTTATATAGGATAAATACTCTTAACAATGCGATGTCTACAGAGAAACAAGCGATCGCACCTAATCACCACAATCAGATTAAATTATAATAGGAAAATAATCTGCGTTTATCCGCGTTCAATACTTATTTTTCCCTGACAGCAATAGAAATTGCTATTATCTAAAATCAATTTTTAAACATTCTTCTATACTCAAAAAAAAAGAGGGAACATATTGAATTGTTCCCCCTGATATTTGACACAAACTGCTGTTTTAGACTTGAACTGCTAATTGTGCTTCTTTAGCTGTCAAACGCTCATAAGCAGCACGCATTTTCAACCCGGTTAACACTTGGAATAAACCAGTACCATTGTTAGAACCGGGATATTCGCGGTGTTGTAATAACAAGTGAGTCATCTCACCTTGATATTTAGTAGAGGTTTTGCTCAAATGAGTTTCGATGTAAATTACTTCATCGAGATTATCAAATTGACCGTCTATTTCTAGCACTGTTACGTAACGACCGTAGTAAACATCAGAACCGTAGTAAAGCTGCATACCGGGGTAAGAACAGGTTAGTTTGCGTCCACAGGGAGTCCATTGAATGGTTGAACCTTCATCAAACAGGTAGGTTGGTTCAAAACCTTCTTTACCTTCCCGTTGTAACATCCGTACTCGTAAAACTTTCCGTTCTGTATCGTTTTTGATTAAGTTTGTAGGTAATACTTGCAGAACTACGTCAGCAAATTCTCTTTGTGGTTCGATGAATTTTTCAAAATCAGGCTTACGAGAATTAATTTGCGCTAGAACATCTTCATAGCGGTGGCCTCTTTCAGCCATATCCCGTTGAATTTTCCAAGCAATTTTGACTTCATCACTAATATCAAAATAAACACTGAAGTCTAATAATGCTCTTACCCGTTCATCATATAAAGGATGGAGTCCTTCCACTACAATAATATGATTTGGTTCGATCCATTCTGGTGGATCAATCATCCCGGTTTCATGGTTATAAATTGGCTTGTTAACTCCATGACCTTCTTTGAGAGCTTTGATTTGCTCATACATCAAGTCAAAGTTATTAGCTCTGGGATCAAGGGCAGTAATACCTGTTTCTTTACGCTGTTTGCGATCTAAGCAATGATAGTCATCTAAACAGATAACTGTCATAAATTCTTCGCCAAATAGATCAATTAAGCGACGCAAAAACGTAGACTTACCACAACCAGAGTCTCCAGCTACTCCAATTAGTACCACACGTTCCGGTTTATTAGTCATAAATCCCCTCTTTATACTAAATGTCTCAATCAATAATTTTTCTCACAACAGATTTTGAATCTAGGAGCTTAACCCAATGGTGTTGTCCTACGTTCTAGCTATCCAGCATAAATATGGCAGAATAAGACGGATAACTTGATTACCGATGGCAGTTACTCGTTATTTATGAGCCGAATTTTATAGCTGGTAAGTATTTAATCTTAGTGTTGCACTAGATTTTAACAGAAGGGGGTGTACTCTCACAATACTTGCCCTTAGAAAGAATCTAGTTTTCTAGCAATTATCTGTTTAACATTCTGCCACAGATGATACATTTTTTGATAGATTTTTAGGAAAATTAGAAAATTTATTAGGATGTAGGGCCTTGAGGAATGAGTAGTGGGAAAATAAGAGAGTCTCAATAGGTAAGTTACCATGGTATCATGGTAGGATATTACAGGTAGTTCCAGTTGCGTACCCAAACTAAAGTTATCTCAAAATGAACTTTTGACTTATTTCCTCAGTCAACAGGCTTACTCCTGAATATTCGGGGAATTTGGCAGGATTAATAATACTGCAAACTCTTTTTTTATAAAGTCTCAAACTATGTAGTTCAATAAAAAAAGATTAAAGTGATTCACTATTAACATTCTCCCAAGGATTTATCTTCTAAATTTAGAAGATATACACGTGTGTATTTTGCCATACCTACCAGTCTTGGGCGAGTGTAATTAGCAAGGCATCATGTATCTTCATGATGTCATTTTCCCAGATGACCAGTTTTGTGATCCGAAAATCCGGTAAACTAAAGCTCTCAAGCAATGGGAATTTTTTTGATAAACGGTTAAGTAAATATCGGAGTGGTAGAAGGAATGTACAATCAAGGTGCTGTTGAGGGTGCTGCCAATATAGAATCAGGTAGCCGCGTCTTCGTTTACGAAGTGGTGGGTCTGCGTCAAAGCAAAGAAACAGATCAAACAGACTACCCAATTCGTAAAAGTGGCAGTGTATTCATCAGAGTACCTTACAACCGCATGAATCAAGAAATGCAACGGATCACTCGCCTAGGCGGTAAAATTGTTAGCATCCAACCTATAGCAGTATTACAGCAAGTTAATGGTAAAGCTGAATTGGCTGCTGCTAACGTGACAGTTAGTACAGAGGTCAAAGCTGAGGAAAGTGCTAAACATGAAGGAAATGGTAAAGCCACACCTGTAAGTAATAATAGTGAAGCTAAAGGCTTCGCTAAATCATCAGCTAAGGATAAGAAAGGCAACACCATGACTCAAGCAAAAGCTAAAAAAGATGCCCATGCTGAAGTTCCTGTAAACATTTATCGTCCTAACGCTCCGTTTATTGGTAAGTGTATCTCTAATGAAACATTGGTGAAAGAAGGCGGTATTGGTGTTGTTCAGCACCTTAAATTTGACCTATCTGGTGGCGACTTGAGATATCTAGAAGGTCAAAGTATCGGCATTATTCCTCCTGGTGTTGATAAGAATGGTAAACCAGAAAAACTGAGACTTTATTCGATTGGGTCTACTCGTCACGGCGATAATCTAGATGATAAAACCGTATCTCTTTGTGTTCGTCAGTTAGAGTACAAGCATCCCGAAACTGGTGAAACAGTTTATGGTGTTTGTTCTACCTATTTGACTCGTCTCAAACCTGGTGATGATGTCAAAATTACTGGCCCTGTGGGTAAAGAAATGCTTTTACCTGATGATCCTGACGCTAATATTATTATGTTAGCAACAGGAACGGGTATTGCGCCTATGCGGACTTACCTGTGGCGGATGTTTAAGGATGCAGAAAGAGCAGCTAACCCAGAATATCAATTTAACGGGTTCTCTTGGTTGCTGTTTGGTGTCCCCACAACTCCAAACATTCTCTACAAAGAGGAATTGGAAGCTATGCAGGAAAAATATCCTAGTAACTTCCGTCTTACCTATGCTATTAGTCGGGAACAACAGAACGCCCAAGGTGGCAGAATGTACATCCAAGACCGTGTTGCAGAACACGCTGACGAGTTGTGGCAGTTGATTAAAAATGAAAAAACTCACACTTATATTTGTGGGTTGCGTGGTATGGAAGATGGCATTGATGCAGCTTTAAGCACTGCAGCGGCGAAAGAAGGTGTAAAATGGAGTGATTATCAAAAAGAACTCAAGAAAGCACATCGCTGGCACGTAGAAACATACTAATTTGGTTATTGGTCATTGGTCATTGGCCATTGGACAATTAAAAGCAGATAATCAGTAGGTAGGGCTTATGGCTCTGCCTACAATTGTTTTATTGAATTTAATGAATGTGGGTGCAAAATCTGTGGCTGTCAAATTAGGAATACTTGGATTAGGTACAGTGGGAACAGGGACAGTACAACTGTTGCAAGATAAGTTAGGTCGTCATCCACTGTTACAAGAAATTGAAATTTATCGTGTAGGTGTGCGATCGCTCACTAAACATCGAGATGTAGAATTATCTCCAGAGGTGATAACTACAGATTTAGAAGCCATTGTTAATGATCCAGCAGTAGATATAGTTGTAGAGTTGATGGGGGGATTAGAACCCGCACGGACATTGATACTCACAGCAATTAAAAATGGTAAGCACGTAATCACAGCTAATAAAGCCGCCATTTCTCGCTTTGGGGCAGAAATATTTACTGCTGCTAACGAAGCAGGTGTGTATGTGATGCTAGAAGCTGCCGTTGGTGGTGGTATTCCTGTCATTCAACCCCTGAAGCAATCTTTAAGCGTTAACCGGATTGATACGATTATTGGTATCGTCAATGGTACTACTAATTACATCCTCACCAGGATGCAAACTGAAGGCAGTGAATTTGATGATGTTTTAGCAGATGCTCAAAAATTAGGATATGCTGAATCTGATCCAAGTGCCGATGTTGATGGTTTAGATGCAGGAGATAAAATTGCTATTTTGGCATCTTTAGGGTTTGATGGGCGAATTAATCGAGATGATGTTTATTGCGAAGGTATTCGCCAAGTTACAAAAACAGATATTGCCTACAGTGCCAAATTAGGGTTTGTAATTAAATTACTAGGGATAGCGCAACATTTAGATATAGATAATTCTCAACTTTCGGTTAGAGTTCATCCTACCCTAGTTCCCATAACTCATCCTTTAGCTAGTATCAATGGTGTTTACAACGCTATTCTTGTCGAAGGACAACCCATCGGTCAAGTGATGTTATTCGGCCCTGGTGCGGGTGCAGGTGCTACTGCTAGTGCTGTAGCATCGGATATATTAAATGTAGTTGCTACCCTAAAAACTACTACACCCAAACCTAATCCTCTGTTAGCTTGTAGTCATCAGCATTACTCCCAAATTACCCCTATTTCCGAGTTAGTAACCCGGTTTTATGCGCGTTTCCTCAGTAAAGACCAAGCGGGAGTTATTGGTAAATTAGGAACTTGTTTTGGCAATTATGGAGTAAGTTTAGAGTCAGTGGTGCAAACTGGATTTCAGGGAAAACTGGCAGAAATTGTTGTTGTTACCCACGATGTCCGAGAAGGAGACTTTAGACAAGCTTTGACGGAAATTGAAGGTATGGAATCTATAGATAGTATTCCTAGCGTTTTGAGAGTTCTATAAAAAAGATCCCCGGCTCATTTAAACAAGTCGGGAATCTAATTTAAACTTATGATCGAAAGTAGAAGGGAAAATGACCTCTAAACATAAGCTGCGACAAAAGGAAGGGTTTAAGACCTCCACTGTTCAGTGGGTTGAAATCAAGAGGGGTTGAATCCCACGCCTGATTTGCTCCTCTTGCCTCCTGCCTTATGCCTCATTCATTTAAGATTCTGCTTTTTTCTTGCCTAAAACTTGGGATTTGAGGGTGGTAATTTCGCTAGATAACTCCTGTCTACTAGAAGCTTTGAGTAAATAGCGATAGATAAACCAAACAGAGTAACCAATGCCAATTAATTCAAAGGTAGGTGCTACCAAGGGAACATCATTGAGAGCATCTAATACAGCTAATAGAACTTTAACGGTAACTACTGCGGTTACAATTAAACCAATACTAACGATAGGCTGCTGATACTGACCAAAGAATTTTCCTACATAATCTGGTAATGTACCTAAGAAACCAGAAATTTGTTGACCATATTTCAGCCATTGTTCTTGGGACTGCATGGGGGGCTGAAGTTTGGTAAGATTTCCCGTCTGGGTGTTAATTTCGGGGATAGTTGTTTCTTTGGTAGGGGTTTCTTTAAATTCTGGTTCTTGCATTTTTTTTGTCCATAATTTTGAAAGTTGCGTTTTTTGCCTGGAGATTTCCCAGCCAAAGGTTGTAAATCGGAACTTCCCTCATAGGTTAGAGTGAGAGAATTAGGGATTATTGGTTTATCTTATCTAGCTTGTTGCCAAGTATGACAAAAGTTTACATAAAATCAAGTAACATAAGTTGCTAGTTAGACAGTAAACCATGGGGAATAGATAATAGCTAAGACTAAAATGAAACTAGCTCATATTTGTTTTCTTGCATAGAGGGGTTAAACTAGATACTACTAGTTGGTAAAAAAATCCGCAATTTCTATAGATACCGACTTACAAGCTAACTTGTGTTGAGAGCAGTTCGGAACGTAAAACAGTGCCACCTGAACAAGCAAAGATAGACGAACTCCCAACTATAGAATTTCCCTCTCGTGGGAAACTCAAGGCCAGTTCTTGGCATATCCATCAGAAAATCGGCTATGGATACCTTCTTGCTATTGGGATTGGATTTTTTGGCTCTTTAACGGGACTCGTATTAGCAAACTACTATAGGGGACGAGAAATTAGAGAGTTTAATCAAGCTAATGTGCAAAAGGAATTGTTAAGTCAGTATAAAGATGCGATAATTGGAGCGCAATTATATAGTTATAATTTAGTTGCTGTATTACCAGAGCCACAAAAATTAAATACAACAAAAACCGAATTTCTCAATTTTGTAGACAAAGCTCAAAAACTAGAAAAAAATATTGGTGGATCTATAGACAGTAACCCTAAAAATTTAGCAGCTACAAGTGCTAATTTATCAAATTTATTACAGGAATATTCAGATAATTTAAAATCCTATACTGAGCAAGTTGAGAAGGTTTTAAAAAAAGTAGATGGACATAGTTTATCTGTAAGCGAAATTGCTGCCACGCGAGAAGAATTACTGACCATTATGGGTGGTGATATAGCTAGAAAATTAGAGGATTTATCAAATAATTTAACTAATATTTTACAAAGGGCTAAAGAGCAAGAAGAAGCTAGACAATTGGATGTAGAACAGGCAAAATTTATTGAAAGAGCAATTATTATTTTTAGTATGGTGGTATCGGCAGCGAGCGCTGCTATTATAGCTTGGCGGACGAGTAGAGCGATCGCTGAACCAGTGGCTATTGTTACCCAAATCGCTGAACAAGTTGCTAAAAAATCCAATTTTGATTTACGAGCGCCAATCACGACTGATGATGAAATTGGGTTATTAGCAAAATCTCTCAATCGTTTAATTGAAAGAGTTTCCAAAAGAACCACAGAATTAGAACAAGCAAAAGAACTCGCAGAAGGTGCAAGTCAAGCCAAAAGCCAATTTTTAGCTAATGTAAGTCATGAATTACGCACCCCATTAAATGCAATCATTGGTTTAAGTCAATTACTGCAAGATGATGCCATAGATATCGAGTTATCTACAGAATTTATCACCGATTTAGCAACTATTAACGCCGCCGGTAGACATTTACTAGAACTAATTAATGATATCCTAGACTTATCGAAAATTGAAGCGGGTAAAATGAATCTTTACCCAGAAACATTTGCTATTGATGATGTAATTAATAATGTTATTCTCACAATTAAGTCATCTATTGAAAACAATGGTAATACCTTAGTAGTTAATTGTGATCAACAGTTAGGAACACTTTATGCAGATCAAACACGGGTAAGACAGGTATTATTAAATTTACTCAGTAACGCCGCCAAGTTTACAAGTAATGGTAAAATTATTTTAACTGTGAAAATTGATAAAATCAGTAGTCCAAAAACAGCACCTTTGGGGACAATTAATTTTATAGTCACAGATACAGGTATTGGTATGTCTCCTAGTCAACAACAGCAGTTATTCCAACCCTTCACCCAGGGAGATAATTCTACAACTAAAAAATATGGCGGAACTGGGTTAGGATTAGCAATTAGTCGCCATTTTTGTCAAATGATGGGGGGTGACATAATTGTTAATAGTCAAGCTGGAGTTGGTTCTACCTTTACTGTACTGTTACCTTTAACAGTCCAGGAGTCAGAAGTAAATATCTAAAAATCAAAGCTTTTTGTTAGTAACTAAGTAGGTAGGCATTAAAAATTCTCCTAAGGACAATGCAGGAGGCAGGAGTGAAGAGGTTTTTAGGCATTTTACATTTTGTTACATACCTTGGTTTTTTCGTGGCGACTTAGTTATCTCATTTCTTGGTAATCTGTTGTAAATTTTAATTTTGATCATCTTTATAATTCATGACCACAAATATTGATTTTCTTAACCATCTTAACCCTAGTCAACGTCAAGCTGTTGAACACTACTGTGGACCATTATTAGTTGTTGCTGGTGCTGGTTCAGGAAAAACCCGCGCCTTAACTTACCGCATTGCTAATTTAATTTTACAACATCGAGTCAACCCTGAAAATATCCTAGCGGTGACATTTACTAACAAAGCTGCAAGGGAAATGAAGGAAAGAATACAAAGAATATTTATAGAAGAATCAGCCATCAAAGAATATGGTAAAAAGTTTGATTTGCTGACAGAATATGAACAAAGTTTGTTAAAGTCCCAGGTTTACCGCAAGACTATTAAAGATATGTGGTGTGGGACTTTTCACAGTTTATTTTCGCGGATTTTACGTTTTGATATTGAAAAATATCAAGATGAAAGAGGCAGAAAATGGAATAAAAACTTTTCTATATTTGATGAATCAGATGTACAAAGTCTGATTAAAGAAATTGTCACTAAAGATTTGAATTTAGATAGTAAAAAATTTGAACCTAAATCAGTTCGGTATGCCATTAGTAATGCTAAAAATCAAGGCTTTTCTCCCCAAGACTTTGAAAATGAACAACCAAATTATCGCGGTAGAGTCATTGCTGATGTTTATAATCGCTATCAAGATAAACTTGCTCAAAACAATGCCTTAGATTTTGATGATTTAATTCTTATTCCTACCAGATTATTTCAACAAAATGAGCAAATTCTAGCATATTGGCATCGGAAATTTTGTCATATTTTAGTTGATGAATATCAAGATACCAACCGCACCCAATATGATTTAATTCAGCTTTTAGTTACCAATGGTGAAACTAGAAAAAATCAACGGGAATGGCAAAATCGGTCTGTGTTTGTTGTTGGTGATGCTGACCAGTCAATTTACAGTTTTAGAATGGCAGATTTTACAATTTTACTAGAATTTCAAGAAAATTTTGGTGATGGTTTAGAAGATGATGATACCAGAACAATGGTCAAATTAGAAGAAAATTATCGTTCCTGTGAAAATATTCTTCAAGCTGCTAATGAATTGATTGAAAATAATAAACAACGCATTGATAAAATTCTTAAAGCGACCAGAGAACCAGGAGAAGATATTTATTTTTATAAAGCTGATGAAGAAATGGCAGAAGCAGCTTTTGTCATTGACCAAATTCGCACCTTAGAACATCAAAACCCAGAGTTAAATTGGGGTAATTTTGCGATTTTATATCGAACTAATGCCCAATCTCGACCATTTGAAGAATTATTAGTTAAATATCAAATTCCCTATACAGTTGTGGGCGGAATGAAGTTTTATGATCGCAAAGAAATTAAAGATGTCGTTGCCTATTTAAGAGCGATCAATAACCCAGCAGATACTGTTAGTTTATTACGAGTAATTAATACTCCCCGTCGCGGTATTGGTAAAGCGACAATTGATGCTTTGATGAATGCTTCCCAACAATTAGGAACAACATTATGGGAGATATTAAGTGATGAAACATCGGTTAATACTTTAGCAGGACGTTCAGCAAAAGCTGTGAATAATTTTGCGGCGATGATTCAAAATCGTCAAGAACAAATTACCGTAGTTCCCGGTTCAGAAATATTACAAGGCATTTTAGAAGATTCTGGATATATCAAAGAATTGCAAGAACAAGGTACAGATGAAGCTGATAATCGAATCAGTAATGTCAATGAATTATATAACGCTATCTTGCAATTTCAAGAAGAAAATGAAGGTGAAGATATTTCTTTACAGGCATTTTTGCAAAGTGCAGCTTTGAGTTCTGATTTAGATAATTTAAAAGAAGGACAAACAGCAGTTTCTTTAATGACATTACACGCTTCCAAAGGGTTGGAGTTTCCTGTCGTCTTTTTGGTAGGATTAGAGCAGGGACTATTTCCTGGTTATCGTTCTTTACAAGATCCTTCATTATTAGAAGAAGAACGGCGTTTATGTTATGTTGGCATTACTCGCGCTCAGGAAAGGTTGTTTTTATCTCATGCTAGAGAACGACGTTTATATGGTTCAAGAGAACCGGCAATGCGATCGCAATTTCTCGATGAACTACCAGCAGAATTATTAACTACTAAACAAAAAGTTACCCGTAGTTTTACTAAAACTCCATCGGCAAATTCCAATAAACAAAGCAGTTCTCAAACTTGGCGAGTAGGTGATCGAGTATTGCACAAATCCTTTGGAATTGGGGAAATTACCCATGTTTTTGGAGAAGGAAATAAAGTTTCTGTAGCGATTAAATTTGTGAGTTTAGGACAGAAAATTGTCGATCCTAGAGTAGCACAATTACAGAAAGTTTAATTTATTTCAGTCAATTTATGATTTAGATATGTTACTTTGGGATTGCTTTTGGAAACCTTTATTCTGTCCATAAAATACAGTTTTAAAATCTACCTGATTTCTATCAGGATTGTAGAGAGTATAAGTTGCTTGTCCTGGTATCCGTCCCACATTTCCGACCCCAATCACTTGACGAGGGGTAACTGTGACAGTTTGTGGGGAAAATTGATGATCAAGAGTAATGGTTTCACTGGTGATAGATCCTGCTTGTAACTGATACTGAAAAGTTAACCCAGAACGACCACAAAATAGATTATTTGCTTGCATTCTTGATAATCTATCTAACATTTGAATAGGAGGAGTATCGGGGGTTAGTTCATCATTTACCCCCATTGTAGAACCATGTATTAATAAGCAATCTAATTCAAAAAAACCAAAATCGAGCGATCGCAACCATTGTACAGTCTGACGGGAAACACAATCCCACAACATCTGCACCGTATCACCACCATATTTTGCCAGCAATTCCGGTGCATCTCCAGTCGGTCCCAAACCATGTAAAATCAAACACTGTTCTTCCCACCATCCCTTACAGATCATTGCTTCTAATTCACCCCGTCGCGGTGATTTCACCCTTTCCACTAGCTGTTCACATTCTCGTCTAGGCCCGACTAAATCACCAATAATATACAATGCCTCTACATAACGATTTCTCAGCTTAATATCAGCTATCACAGCTTCATAAGCTGCTAAATTTCCCTCAATTCCGCTTAAAATTGCCCACATAATTAATTTTGGATTTTGGATTTTGGATTTTGGATTAATTATCTAGTTGTAGTTGTAGGGTGCGTCAGATATCAACAATCTATTTATTTGCAGGATTTATGTAGTTTGACGCACCTTACCAATATGTCAGTTGTCTAAGTCCTGATTTTGGATTTTTGGATGAATTATCTAGTACAAACATGAGTTGGATCATCTGCACGTTCAGCATACTCCAAACCATTGGCTAAACGCCAAGCAAAAATTTCTGGTAATCCCTTCGCTATAATTGCTGCACAGGTTTTTTGATAATCATAGGTCACTTCTCGCAGAGTTACCTCTTGAGTATCAGTTTCATAAATTACGTAAGTTGCATTTGGTCGTCCATGTCGAGGTTCTCCAACAGAACCAACATTAACAATCTTCTTCAGCCCAGATGAAAAGTTAATTTTTCGTGATGCTGCTTGATTATGAACCTGAACTTGTAACTCACCAGCATTAAGATTTCTTGTATAAGGAACATGAGTATGTCCGCAAAACAGCACATCTGCACCAGTGGAAAGAACCCGTTCTAAGGCCACAAAAGCATCGAGTTCAGGTAACAAATATTCATGGTTACTATGGGGACTACCATGAACAAAAGCTAAATTTTGCCACTGGAGACTATAGGGTAAACTAGCTAAAAATTCGCGGTTCTCTGGATGAATTTTTTTATTAGTCCATTCATGAGCTTGAATACCTCTTTTTTCCGCCAGTATGGAAGGATAACTACAATCACAAGCATTCAACCCTTCCACAATATCTTCATCCCAACAACCAGCGCAGGTAGGAATATCTAAAGAGCGAATTTGGTTAATTACCGCATTGGGATATGGCCCATATCCCACCAAATCACCAACACAAAATATCTTCTCAGCTTTTTGTGAGTCAATATCTAATAATACAGCATCTAAGGCTTCATAATTGCCATGAATACATGACATAACAGCTATTTTCATACTTGTTGACCTTCTAATAAAATTTGTTGTACTTGTTGTTGATATTGAAAAATTAAAGATTCCGATAGACAGCAATCTGACAGTGTTGATTTTAAAGCTGCTTCATCTAAATTTTTACCTACTATTTCTATACCACTAAATCTCTGAGGTCTACCTTGTAAATGTCGTGGTAGGTCTAATTCTAAAAAATCTATTTGGGGAACACCATTAACAAAATCACAGTACAGAGAACGCCCATCATTAACATCAAAAATTGCCTTAGCACGGGTAACAATCCCATAAGCACCATGAGTTATTTCATACCAAAATTCATCTAAACTATTTTCATCAATAACTTGACCTGTAGTTGCTACCCGCCATAACTTTTCAGAAACTACCATTGGTGCAGGTGCACCATATATAATTTCACTTGCCCAACTATCATATTCCGAATTTTTTAATTCCGGGGGAATAACTGCTATAGTGCGGTAAGTGAAATGATCTAATATTTTTGATACACTGTCTAATTCTAAATAAGCACCCAACTCAACATAAACAATATCTGCTGTGGGGATTTGACCAATAAATTCAACTTCTTGACCATCACTAAAAATTCTCAACTCAGGAAATTCAGTAGCTATTTTAGTTTGATCAATAGGAATATTTTTAGTTCCTGGACAAAAATAAATCACTTTTTCAACAGATGGAACATCTCGGATTTGTGAACAAATCCAGGTAGTTTTTCCTGCGCCGGATAATCCAGCCACAACATTAATAATTGGGAAAGACATAATTACTAAAAATTATAATTTATGAAGAAAAATTCCTACAGAATTAAAAAAACAACTTCTAACCCCAGTATGACAGGCAATGCCACCAATTTGCTCAATCTTGATCAGAATTGTATCACCATCACAATCATAAAAAAGCTCTTTTACCTTTTGAATATGTGCAGATGTTGCTCCCTTATGCCACAATTGAGAACGTGAACGACTCCAATAATGAACTTCACCTGTAGACAGAGTTTTTTGAATTGATTCTGCATTCATCCAAGCCATCATTAAAACAGTTCCATCATAGTAATCTTGAGCTATAGCTGGAATTAAGCCTTGCTCATTAAATTTGAGATTGCCAATCATTTCACTACCTAACACCATATTGACCTTAATAACTTATCCCTCTTTATCTGCCCTGAACTATTATTATTTTTTTGTAACTGCTGATCATGTAGAGATAAAAAATGGCTTATCTCTACATCACACTACATCACACCTAACCAATTTAAATTTTCATCAGTTGAAAGCTGTTATTTAAAATTGGGATTGTGTCGAATCAAATTCATAAATTCTTCACGAGTGCGTGAATCTTCAGAAAACACACCACGCATAGCGCTGGTAACAGTCCAAGAACCTGGTTTTTGTACTCCTCTCATCACCATACACATATGAGTTGCTTCAATTACCACTGCAACCCCTTGAGGTTTGAGTAAACCTTGTAGTGCATCAGCAATTTGTAAAGTCAGCCGTTCTTGGACTTGTAAACGTCGAGCATACATTTCACAAATGCGGGCAATTTTTGATAATCCTATCACCTTACCATTAGGAATATAAGCGACATGAGCGCGACCAATGACTGGTAATATGTGGTGTTCGCAAGAACTAAAAATATCAATATCTCGCACTAACACCATTTCGTTGGAATCTTCTGTAAATACTGCTCCATTCAGCAATTCATCTACAGATTGATCATATCCACTAGTGAGAAACTTTAAGGCTTTAACCACTCTTTTAGGAGTATCTTTTAATCCCTCACGATCTGGATTTTCTCCTAATCCAATTAGCAGAGTGCGTACAGCTTGCATCATATCTGCTTCTGTTACAGTTGGTTGTTGCTGATTAGATAAAGATGAAATTAGATCAGCAGCAGTTATTTCTGGAAGAATGGATAAAGTCATTACTTAGATCTTATGGTGTGAGAAATTACAGAAGTTAATAGTTGAAGATTTCTCTATAACTATTAACTAGATTTGATAGAACCACTTAACATAATCGTATTATAACAAACATTTGTTAAGTTTTGTATAGATTTCATTAGTATCTAAGTTTCTACCAATAAAAACCAACTGATTTTTAGGTGGAGTATGCCATTCATCAGCTTTCAAGCTGTAACGGGGGCCACTCAGTTGAAAGATATGGCGTAAATCAACATCACTAAACCATAAAATCCCTTTAGCACGAAATACATTTTGTGGCATTTCTTCGGTTAAGAAATTCTCGAACTTATGTACATCAAAGGGTCTATCACTTTGGAAAGAAATTGACACAAACCCATCATTATCTAAATGATCGGAGTGATGATGATGATGCTCATGTTTATGCTCATGCTCATTTCCGTGATTATGCTCATGCTCATGTCTATGCTCATGCTCATGCTCATATTTATGAGTATCTTCATCATTAATGGCAATATATTGATCTTTTGGCGTTAAACCCACATCCAAAATTAGAGGTAAAGCAACTTCACCATATTGAGTATGTAAAATTTTCGCGCCCTCTTTAATATCATGGATAAAATCTTCTAGTTCTTCTAGTTTGTCTGCGGTAACCAGGTCTGTTTTATTGAGGAGAATAATATCTGCATAGGTAATCTGTTTTAAAGCTGCTTCACTCTCAAAATGTTTTTCGTTAAATGCTTCAGCATCTACTACAGTCAGAATTGAGTCTATGTTAGTTAGATCTTGGAGTTCTGTACCAAAAAACGTTAAGATAATGGGTAATGGATCAGCTACACCAGTAGTTTCAATAACTAGATAATCAACCCGTTCTTCTCGTTCTAAAACTCTATAAACAGCATCAACTAAACCATCATTAATTGTACAACATATACAGCCATTACTAAGTTCTACCATATCTTGGTCTACAGAAATTAGTAATTGACTATCAATGTTAATAGCACCAAACTCATTCACTAGGACAGCGACTTTTAAATCTTGTTTGTTCTGAAGAATTTGATTTAAAAGTGTAGTTTTTCCACTGCCTAAAAATCCGGTAATAATAGTCACTGGCATTCCTTGTTTGGGAATTTCAGGAATTGTGTTTGTTGTGTTGAGAGTGATGGTATTCATATCAAAATCTAATGGTTTTACTTGTTGAATGTTAAACTCAATATTCATCACAGAATACTGACTTCTTTAATTTTAACCTTTTATCGCTTGTAAATGATCTACAAGTTCACTCAAGGTCAGAACTCCTAAATCTCCAGCTTGTCTGCTTCTGATACTCAAAGTTGTAGTTTCTACTTCTTTCTTTCCAACAACAGCAACAACGGGAATTTTTTCTAATTGTGCTATGCGAATTTGTTTCCCTAAACGTTCACCACTGCTATCTACTTCTGCCCTAAATCCAATTTTTTTCAAATCTGCTGCTACTGATTTTGCATATTCTCGAACGTCATCACTTACAGGTAACAACCGCAATTGTACAGGTGCTAACCACAAGGGAAAATCCCCTGCATAATTCTCAATTAAAATCCCAAAAAAGCGTTCTAAAGATCCGAAAATAGCCCGGTGAATCATAATCGGTCTTTGGCGACTACCATCAGCAGCAATATATTCCATATCAAACCTTTCTGGCAAATTAAAATCTACCTGAATAGTGGAACATTGCCACAAACGACCAATAGCATCTTTAATTTTAATGTCTATCTTTGGTCCATAAAAAGCCCCACCACCTTCATCAACAACATAATTCCAGCCTTTAGTATTTAAAGCTTGTTCTAGTGCTGTGGTGGCTAATTCCCAAACATCATCAGTTCCCACTGATTTATCGGGACGGGTAGAAAGATTGACCTCATATTGTTTAAATCCAAAATCTGATAAAATCTGCTCGATCAGATTTAAAACTCCTAGTATTTCATCAGCAACTTGGTTGGGTAAACAAAAGATATGAGCATCATCTTGAGTAAATCCTCTGACTCGCATTAAACCATGTAATGCTCCAGACCGTTCATAACGATAAACAGTTCCTAATTCTGCCCATCTTAATGGTAATTCTCGATAGGAATGAAGTTGATCTTTATAAGTTAGAACATGAAAAGGACAATTCATAGGCTTAATTTGATAAGCCTGATTTTCCACATCCATCGAGTCAAACATACTTTCTTGATAAAAGTCAAAATGACCCGATGTTTTCCATAGGTCGAGATTAGCTACATGAGGTGTATAGAGTAATTGATAACCAGATTCTAGATGAGATTTGCGCCAATAATCTTCAATTATGTAGCGAATAATTGCGCCTTTGGGATGCCAAAATACTAAACCACCACCGGCTTCTTCTTGAATACTAAATAAGTTAAGTTCTTGACCTAACTTCCGATGATCTCGACGGAGGGATTCTTCTCTTAGTTGGAGGTAATTTTCTAATTCTGCTTTTGTTTGCCAAGCTGTCCCGTAAATCCTTTGTAGCTGAGGTTTAGTTTGATCACCTTGCCAATAAGCACCAGCAACATTTAATAATTTAAAGGCATGAGGATCAATTTCACCAGTAAAGTTAATGTGAGGGCCTGCACACAAATCCCACCAATAGTTATTCGCTGGTTGAATATCTGTGATGAACAATGAAGTTTCTGAGTTACCAGTTTCGGGAGTACCAATGAAGTAGCGGGTAATAATTTCTGATTCAGGTATACGGTCTAAAATTTCTAGTTTATAAGGTTCATTTAATTCGGCAATTTCGGCACGAATTTCGGCACGTTCTACTTCTTCACGGATAATAGGTAGGTTCACTTTGATTATCCGTTGCATTTCGATTTCAATTTTTTCTAAGTCATCGGGGGTGATGCTGACTGGACAATCAAAATCGTAGTAAAATCCAATTTCTGTGACGGGTCCAGTTGCTACCTTAGTCCCTGGAAATAGTCTTTGTACCGCCATTGCCATGATATGGGCGCTGGTGTGCCGAATTCGTGTAAGTTTGTCGTCTTCGTGCAGGTTCAAGCTGTCTTGAGACTGGGTTATTGAACTGACCATATCAAAGAAAAATGAGAATCGTTATCATAATAACGCAAAGAGGTGTGAATGTTACTAATTTTGGAGTTGATTTTGGGGAAAATATTTTGAAGTCTAATTTATTACTTGCTTTGGCAACTAGAAGTCGGGGGTATACAGACAAAACCCACCTGCGTGGGTTTCAAGCCTTTGATTTTTGATTAGTCCACGCAGGTCGTCACTGAGCTTGCCGGAAGACGAAAATGATCAAATGAGGGGTTAACACTACTTACGGCTAAAGGGATATTGCAGCAAATGGGCAACTAAGGTAAGAGCATGAGGACCAGCACCAATAATTGCTAAGTCAATTTTTGCAGGAACTGTAGTCATAATTAATAATAGGCTAGTAACTCAGATAAGGATTGGCAACTATTACATCAACATCAGTGCCACTTCTTTAGCAAAATAAGTCAAGATTAAATCAGCCCCAGCCCGCTTCATGCTGGTTAAAGTTTCTAAAATCACCTTTTTCTCATCAATCCAACCATTTTGAGCCGCAGCTTTAATCATTGCGTATTCGCCACTAACGTTATAAGCTGCAACGGGTAAATTTGTGGCGGTTTTTACTTGACATATTATGTCTAGATATGCTAAGGCTGGTTTTACCATAATGATATCTGCACCTTCAGCAATATCCAATTCAATTTCTTTTAAAGCTTCTTTGGCGTTAGCTGCGTCCATTTGATAGGTTTTTTTATCGCCAAATTTGGGGGCTGAATCTAAAGCATCTCGAAATGGTCCATAGTAGGCTGAAGCGTATTTTGCTGAGTACGCCAAAATACCTACATTGATATAACCTTCAGCGTCTAAAGCTTGGCGGATTGCGCCGATTCTACCATCCATCATATCGGAAGGGGCAACAAAATCAGCACCTGCTTCCGCTTGGGAAAGTGCCATTTTTACTAATACTTCCACAGTTTGATCATTGAGAATTTTGCCATTTTCATCAACTAAACCATCATGTCCATGAGTTGTGAAGGGGTCTAGAGCAACATCAGTAATCATGATGATTTCTGGAACTGCTTTTTTAATGGCTTTGACGGTTTCCTGTACCAATCCCTCTGGGTTGTAGCTTTCTGTACCTGTATCGTCCTTTTGTTCTTCGGGAATAACTGGGAACAGTGCGATCGCATTAATACCCAATTGTGACACTGCGGCTATTTCTTCCAGGAGTAAATCCAAAGAAAAACGATAACATCCTGGCATGGAAGCAATTTCTATTTTTGTGTTTTCACCTTCCATGACAAACATCGGATAGATCAGATCATCTACAGTTAAAATCGTTTCCCGCACCATTTTCCGTAAGGTTTCAGTGCGACGGAGACGACGGGGACGTTTAGTCAGATGTAAGGGTTGATCGGTAGACGAGTTCTCAGACGACATACAATTAGCACAAAAATGATAATCATTATTATAATATACCATAGGACTTACGCCAAAGAACCAAAAAATAAGGTTTTCGGAGGATAGGTGAATGGCATGAGAAAAACCCCTAATGCTGTGGAATCCTGTACAAGTCTTAACAAGGACTATATTTTTTCTAAAAATGACCCTTTCCGAAAGTTATACCGTGGGATTGAATTTTGGTTTTTCTTGGAAACCAATACCCATAGCTAATAATCCTTGCCAATATAAATAAACTAATATTTCTAAATTTTCACCAAAGGTATACATAAACAGAATCATGACAATACTTAAACCAACTTGAGCGGTTGGTCGTCTTGTATCCATTGATTTAATTAACAGGTCAAAAAAACTAAAAAGCAAGGGAACAGCTAAAGCCATAAACCCCACAATACCCTTAACAAATAATAAACCTGCCCAGCTATGATGTGAGCCAATGGGCATATGCTCAACAATGTGGGGACCCTCTTCAACTACACCATGTCCCCAAATGGGAGCTTCGGTTTTCCAGCGGTAGATAGCAATGTCTTTTAAAGCCATGCGGACTCTTGTAGATCCGGCTCTTGCGCCTTTAAAACCTTCCCAAAAATTATCAAAGGCTACAAGGATGGAGGGGGAGAAAATGCCACTGAGATAACTAACAAACCCCAGTCCAACTAATATTTTTGGTCGAGCTAAACTGGAGAAAACTTTTGTAAATAAGGGGATAAGGACGATGCAAACCTGAGCCAGTCGGGATTTACAAACAAAGCACATGATGACTGATCCTGCTAGTCCTAGCGATCGCCATTTTTTGTCTTTTTCTTGCAAGCACAGCATAAAGTTAACATTGCCCACAAAACCTAATGCTGGTCCCCAAGGGGTAAATAGTCGCCAGCGTAAGTCACCCGTACTGCCATCAATTTCATAGAGAGGTACATCAAAAAATTCGTTACCTGGGCCACCTACTGCTTTTAATGGTGAGACGTAAAGGACTTGGGGTAGGTGCAGCAAGGGAGTTAATAGTAAAAAAGGGGTAATGATCAGGGTATGAAAACCGACGATACAAACGGCTCGATAAACTAGCTGGGGGCGAATTTTTAAGCATCCTGCTAAGGGATACAAAGCCAATCCCGCCCAACCTTTAGCCCAGCCAATAGAAGATTTAATAATAAGACCTGTTTCCAGATTGTAGTCCAGATGGCCGATGATCAATGCTACTTCCATCATCAGCATTCCACCAACCCATACCCACAAAGACGCAGAGATTGTGATTTTTTCTTCTTCTGGAGTGTCTTTAGTTTGAGCTAGGATCTTAATTACTAAGAATATGAGTAGTAACCAACCAAGAAGTGCGCCAACAACGTAAAGTCCGCCAACAACCCAGATGTAATAGGTGTTGGTGATCGCCCACCAAACAACTTTTTCTGGAACATTCTCTGGTTGAATATCATCTTTTTTGGTTTGTTTTAACATCCATTTCCTTTGGAAACTCTTAATTTATCAATACAGTGTCAAGGAGAAACAATTTACAATTTTCATTTTCGATTGGGGAATGAGGTTTAGGATAATTGGGTGGATTCAGTCTCTGGTGTGAGATCGAGGTGGCGATAGATTTGCTCAATGGGAAAGCTTAAATTAATGCTTTTGAGTTCCACAGTGTCACCTGCTTGATAGTTAATAATTAACCAATCACCTGCTTCGTTTTTCTGATACAAATCCATTTCGATGCTGGTGGAACTCACTAATAAATAATCCTGTAAGACTGGATTTTTGCGGTACAGTCTAAATTTGCCACCACGATCGTAGGTTTCAGTGCTAGGTGAAAGAACTTCAACGATGAGGCAAGGGTATGTAATGTATTGGTCTGTAGTTTTATCGTGATCGTCGCAGGTGACGCTGACATCTGGATAGGTGTAGTTATTTGTGCCAACAATTTTAACTTTCAGGTCTGAGTTACCTGTTATGCAGTTACTAGCGTCTAAATGGGTATCAACCATAGTCGCAAGTCGAATTGCAATGCGGCTATGATTAACGCTGCCGCCACTCATGGCGTAAACTTGACCGTTAATCAGTTCGTGTTTTTCTAGTTGCTTTTCTTCCCAAGCAAAGTATTCTTCTGGGGTAAAGTTTTCTTTAACTGCGATCATGGGGAAATCACTCTTTAGTTAATTTTGGTACTATTTAACGGTTTACACAAACATTTTTTGCAGCAAAACTTTTTTGAATTTTTCGGCTTCTTATATCATTATGACAAAGAACAAGGCTACGCTATCGGCGATCGCTATTACGTGAGTCGTGATTTGTAGGCGATCGCCTCAGCAATCCGAAATTACCGATTGTGACACCGGGGAGTGCGGAATGTGGGATATAAAGTTTCATGGTTTTCTAATTTCCGATTCTTTCTGATTCTATTTTTAACGTGATGTGTGACCAAGCGATCGCGTTGATATAATATGTAAATAAAAATATTTTTTGCTTTTTTTAATCAATATTGTCTAAAAAAATTCTGGCTAATCTGACTATTTAGATGATTAGGTAGAAAAATTCCGTATAATCATCCTAAAATAGGATCTTAGGCAGAATTTTTCTGTATAATACGTCCTATATGTATTTAACTTTTAGGTAGTTATGAAACAAAGAATTATAGTTCTCCTCGTTAGTGCTGCTGTTTCTGCTGGCGGTGGTTCCATAGCTTACCTAACGCAGAAACCATCAACATCTGACCGCGTAAGTTCTGGCAGTTCATCACCTTACGCACCACCACCAGGGATTAGGCAAGGTTCAGCCATTACAGAGTCACCTGATTGTTATCAATCTAGAGACCTCCCTCAGCAATATCAAAATATCTACACCAAGTGTTGTGATCTGCAATATAAAGATGCTGGTGGAAATTTCACGGGTTACGGTAGTCGCTGGTATACCACCAATGGTAATTTTAATGACGACCCTCAGAATAAGCTATGTGCTGAATGGGGTGCAAAAAAATAAAGTGCGATCGCCGATCTTGTAGGGTGCGTTAATGAAATGTAACGCACCTCTTTATTCTTCAGTCAAACTACTTCTGGCTAATCTCAAATGCTGATTCTGATCTGTAAAAACACACATCGAATGCAAGAAAGAAGTTCATATGTCCCAATATTAGCGGTGCATATTTATCTTGCGTCCAAGCAAAAGCCAAATCTACAGCAGGAAATTCTTCAACAGTGGCTTTGACAACCAATGCACGAGCTTCAAATCTAGCTAAATTTCCTCCTAATGGTAAAGACAGTCTTTGGTTTTCCCAGACTGCGCCTAATGCTAAACCCATTTCATAAGGCAAAACATTAACACTAGAGCCAGTATCCAATAAACCCGAAACACTCAAGGATTGATTTTGATACGTTAACGTCAATGGTAAATAAGGAAGCGTACTTAATGCCCCAAGACTAGGATCTACCTCAGTGAAAGCAAATCTTACCTTGTTAGCCATGAGTCAATTCTTGCTTCTCTTGTAATGCTTGGGCAAGAATGGCGGCAGCCTCAAAAGAGTCGTGTAAACCTTGTCTAGGTAGATCTTCTTGAATAGATATCGGCACAATACCAGACTCTCTGAGCAACTCGGCTACAAGAAAGTTAAGTAATAAAAGCTTATCGGAGTGAGATAATTGCCTAAGCATGGGAACAAATTGAGTAGTTGTCAGCATAGATTTTAAAAAACTATAGATCTTGATTTCTCACACTCTATCCTAGTGTAGCACTACCTTCGTGCTAACCCTCATCCTCGAAAGCAGTCTAACACTGCCTCAAATACAATTTGAGATTCGCAAAAGTGCGATCGCCGATCTTGTAGGTTGGGTTGAGGTGACGAAACCCAGCATTGCCTTTATTTGTTACCTTAATATTTCCTGACTAATAAAATCGAAGTTCTCACTTCGTCAGAGAGAGATTGCAGTAACTCAGCAATGAGGTTATAATTCCTCCCAGTTGGGTTGCGTTCCCTAACCCAACCTACAATAGCTTATGTCTGTATATCTTGCTACTTTTTGAATCGCAGTACAGGGTTGACATTTCCGCAAGTCTAATGCTATTTTTTTAGTTGAATAGTATTGACTTAAAAGAAGCTAAAAAATGAAGAAGTTATTAATGGTTATAAGTATTACAATAGGAAGTGTTTTTATTTCAATAAACAATTCTACAGCTAGTATAACAAAAGCCAACTTTTTAACTTCAAAGAATACATTTATAGCACAAAAGACTAGTCAATTAACTGAAGAACAAAAACTTTTAATAAGAGGAATGGTAATAGCTTTTGATATTAAAAATCACACTGCTGTAGAAAGAATTTTCGCTCAAAGAGTATTTGAAGCTATGCATATGGAACTACCACCATATGCACGAACCCGTATCAATCACAGTCCAGTAATACCAGCCGATGCATATTGGGTAGAAAGAATGGCTAGAAGATTAAATGTATCTTTAACAGATGCATATAGTTTAGGCTTTATTGCAGGAACTATGAAATTAAACAATATAGTAAATACTAGAGTGAATAGAACCGTAGATGCAATAGATGAGAGATACAATGCATCAAGACGAGAAAATACAAACACAGATTTTCAAAGACAATTAATATTACAGAACCTAAGAAATTCAGATGTTCAAAATCAAATAGACAGAGTACAACAAAGAGAAATAAATAGAGTTCGTCTTTGTCAAACGATTGGACAAAATGCTGGGTATCAAAATTGTTTTCCTTAAAATTAGTAATCTTTTAGAAATAGTCCCCTACTCGCTAGGGATTTAGCTCTGTACTTATCCAAGGCTTTTCCTGATGGGTGATGTTAGCTAAGATAGTACCAGTGTATTTACCATAGACCCCATAAACTTCATCAATTAGCTCTCTGTCAGTTACACTAATAATTTCAGGATTAAAATCATCTAACTCTGGTAAAGGATTGCGACCATATTTCTTATACAAATGATAAACAGGCTCTACAACGGGACCATATTGCCAAGCTTTAATTTCTTCATCAAAAATAGGCTTATCAAAAATTGCCAAATGAAACCCTTGAATGTAGTACAGCAATTTTTGCAGCTTAAGGTTTGTCATCATGCCATCTTCTTCGAGGTTGGCGTAATGAATCAAATATTGTGCTATGTCTAATACGTTATACATTATGCAACTCCTTAAGCTGTATAAGCTCTATAACTTAATGTCAAGAAATTAATACTTGAGTAGAAGCTAGAATGATCCAAAACTTTATTATAAATTATAAAAAATTAACCTACCAGTTTGAGCATACTTTCGCACAGCCCAAGTCTTTTTACTGTGTATCGTCACACCTTAAGAGTTCTCACTTCATCAGAGAATTGTGGCTATAATTACTCGACTGAGGAAAAACTACCGCAGAGTCAAGCGCGATCGCACCAACAATCTTCTAAAGGTTTGCGGTATGCGATCGCAATTCCTATGAGTCGTGATTTTTAGGCGATCGCTTATCAAATTCTTAACTTTGCGATCGCTATTCCTGTGAATCGTGAGTTCGGGCGATCGCGTAACATAGAATAATAGAATTGTAACTGACTTCAAAACAGCAAATTATATGCTAGAAGCAAATGTACGGGACAACCAAGAGCTTTCTGGGCTAATCCAACAAGCGAACTCTAAGCGAGAAGCGATCGCCTTAGTTCAAGAAGGGCAACAAAAAGCAGTGCTGTTAAGTTTAGAAATGTTTCAACATTTGATAGGAATTAGTAATCGCCGAGAACAGCTATCAAACGATGGATTTGCAACTATGTCGCGGCAACTTTTTACAAAATCTGGATATGACTCAACTGACAAAATTATGGAACTCATTCAGGACGTAAAACAAGAAATATCCACAGAAAGAGAGCAAAGACTAAATCCCACCTTCCGCACCCTAAACTGTCATACAACGAAAAATGGTCATTTGGGGATTTGAGATTGGCGATCGCCACCTAAGATTTAGACTATTTTGTATCAAAATTATCATCAAAGGTATTCAAAACTCCGAAATTACCGATTGTGACACCAGGGGTGCGGAATGTGGGTTAAATGGGAGTCGCGGTGGATAATACCACCCTTCGACCCAACCAGACCGCTTATCTTAAAGGAGTCTTCTATGATTAGTTTAGTTGCAAGCTACCAGGGTCTTAGATTTGCCACGGATGTTCGAATTGCAGGTAATTATGCCTATGTCGCCGATTTTTCGTCGAGTACAGCAGATTTTAAAATTATCAATATTAGCACTCCTACTGCTCCGGTACTAGTGAGCCAGTCCAACGCAACGGGTAATATTTCCGATGTAGATTTTTCTAGTGGCTATGTGTACGCAGCAGATGGAACTTCAGGGTTACGAGTGATAGATGTTAGTAACCCTTCTTCT
>JBJTUF010000301.1:0-22988 GCA_046080565.1 Cuspidothrix sp.
AATAAAAACCCTTCGACAAAAACCCAAATGATAACGTCCAAACTCCAAAATCTAATTTCTAAAACAGTTCTTGATGGAATCCAAAATCTAAAATCTAAAATCCAAAATTCATTCAATCATGTCTAACATTCAAGAAATCGCAACTTACGCCCAAGAAAACGCTGCCAAACTAGGCATTAAAAAATTCGATATTTACGGTTCAACGGTAGATGATACTAGCGTTCAAGTTGACCAAGGAGAACCCAAACAAGTTAAAGCTTCCAATCGTTCTGGGGTAACAGTTCGAGTTTGGAATGAAGAAAATACAATGGGTGTTACCAGTACGACAGATGTGGATGCAAAAGGATTAGAATTAGCCTTAAAAACTGCTTATGAAGCCAGTTTTTTTGGTGTTAAAGAAAATGTTCCTGATTTTAGTCCTGAAGCAACTATTCCTATTCCTAAAACACATCAAGAAAAAGCATTGCAAGCACCTGTTTCTGAACTAATAGAAAAGCTATTAGTAGCAGAAAAAGAATTATTAGCAACTCATCCGGCTATTACAAGTGTACCTTATAATGGTTTAGCACAAAGAGATATTGACAGATTTTATCTCAATAGTGAAGGTGCGTTAAGAACTGAATCTCATTCTTTGGCTTCTATTTATTTGTACAGCAAAACTGAAGAAGAAGGGAAAAAACCTCGCAGTGCTGGCGCTTATCGAGTTAAGGAAAGTGTAGCTGATTTAGATATTGCTGGTTGTATTAAGGAAACTGCTGATAAAACTATCAGTCATTTGCATTATGAAAAAATCAAAACTGGTAAATATCAAGTAGTTTTCTCTCCTGAAGCTTTTTTAAGTTTATTGGGGGCTTTTTCTAATTTGTTTAACGCCCAAAGTATTCTGGATAATCAAAGTTTATCGAAAGCTGATGACATTGGTAAAGAAATTGCTTCACCTTTACTTTCAGTTTATGATGATGCTTTGCATCCTGCTAATATTGGTGCAGAAAGTTTTGATGGTGAAGGTACTCCCACTCGGCAAATTAAGTTAATAGAAAAGGGAATTTTAACCAGCTTTTTGCATAGTGCGGGAACTGCAAAACGGTTAAATGCTCAACCTACAGGTAATGCTAGTAGTGGGGCAAAAGTGAGTGTCAGTCCCAATTTTTATCATGTTTTTGCAGCCGGAACACCAGAACAAGAATTGAGTTTGGAAACTGCGGAAAATGTGATATTAATTGATGATTTACAAGCTCTCCATGCGGGTGTTAAGGCTTTACAAGGTTCTTTTTCTTTGCCTTTTGATGGTTGGTTAGTTAATAAAGGTGAGAAAACCAGTATTGAGTCGGCAACGGTAGCTGGTGATTTCTTGGAACTTTTGAAATCAATTGTTTATGTGGAGAAGGAGGTGGAATTAACTCCCGGAGGTGTTGCTCCTAGAGTTTGGGTAAGTGAACTTTCTATTACTGGAGATTAATATCTTTTTTTCATTCTGTGCGTCTGCGGTTTAAAGATAATTTATCGAACCACAGAGGCACAGAGGACACAGAGCAAGTTCTCACCTACTTAGTATTTCTGTTTTGGTATCAGATATCAGGTTATGCAGGTGATTGATATAATGTAGTAGGAATTTCAATAATAAACTCTGTTCCCTGATCTGGTTCAGAGATACAATCTAATTTACCACCATGTTTATCTACCACAATTTGATAACTAATTGATAATCCTAAACCTGTACCTTCTCCTACAGGTTTTGTTGTGAAAAAAGGATCAAAAATCCGTTCTCTAATTTCAGGATTTATTCCCATTCCATTATCTTTAATCCTAATTTGTATCCACTCAGAATTGATAGCCTGAGTCCCGATAATAATTTTACTAGAATTGCTTTTGCGTTCAGTCTTAGGTAATTTTTCCTCCCGTTCTTTAAGAACATCAATCGCATTGCTAATAATATTCATAAATACCTGATTCATTTGAGAGGCATAGCATTGAATTAAAGGAATATCACCATAATTTTTAATCACTACATTGGTAGAATAGCCTAATTTTTCATGAAATCGAGGTTGTAAAATCATTAAGGTACTATCTAATCCTTCATGGATATCAACAGGTTTCATCGCTGACTCATCTAGACGGGAAAAATTACGTAAACCTAAAACAATTTTCCGAATACGTTCTGAACCTACCATCATTGAATCGAGGATTTTAGGTAAATCTTCAATGATAAAATCAAATTCATTGTCTTTTTTATATTTTTGAATAATACTGGAAGGATTAGGATATTCTTGTTGATATATCTGGAAGAGATTAATAATAAATTCAATATAATTGCTCGCGTGTTCAATATTCGCATAAATAAAATTTACAGGATTATTAATTTCGTGGGCAATACCGGCAACCATTTGCCCTAAACTAGACATTTTCTCTGTTTGAATTAATTGAGATTGTGTTGTTCTTAATTCATACATTGCAGCTTCTAAGCGTAGATTTTTTTCATTTAATTCTTGAGTTCTTTGACTAACTTTTTCTTCTAAATTCTTGTATAGTTGGGCATTTTCTAAAGAAATAGCAGCTTGAGAAGCTAGGAGATTTAATATTCTTAACCTATTGGCCGTAAAAGCACCCACTGTCAGATTATTTTCTAAGTAAAGAATAGCGATTAATTCACCTTTATTTAAAATAGGTGTACATAATATAGATTTAGGCTGATACTTGATAATATATGAATCATGTAGAAAATCATGAGTGTGGGTAGCATCACTAATTAATAAATATTCTTTTGTATGAACTACATAATTAACAATAGTTAATGGTAAATTTTCACTATTATTAATTGGTGTGGTATGTAATTCACATTCATACTCATTTATACATTGAGCGACTAAAGTTAAATCTCCTTCTTTTTGCAATATCAACACAGATTTATTAGCTGCAACATTCTCTAATATTACCTGCATAAGAGTCTTTAATAATTTATCAATCTGAATTTCTGAAGAAATAGCTAAGGATGCTTTAGTTACTGTTTCTAAATCTAATAATGCAGAAACACCTGTTAAACTTGGTTTACTAATTAGTGTGCTGACTTCACCTTCTGTTAATTTAGTTTTTCTTTGATTAATTATAGGTTCAAGTAATTGATAATAAGTTAATTCTAAATCTTCAGTTTTAGACTTAGCTCCCCAATTAGCGTAACAATAATAAGCATCTATTAAATAAGTTTTAGCAATTTTTTCTTTATGATGATTCAGATAAAATCTAGCTGCTAATTCATTAGCTAATGCTTCTTCTTGAATATATTTGTTTTCTTTCGCTCCAGCAATTGCTTTATCATAAAGCTCCATTGCTTGCCAATTATTGCCTAAGACTTTGGCTTTTTCTGCTTCTATTAAGTCATATTTATGTTGATAATTCATGGGAGCATGAAAAGCCCAAATGTTCATTTTTTCTTGGTTAGCTAAAATATCTTTCATGTATTCCAACTTCTTGTTTTCAGGTTGGTAAGGATAGTCTGCTAATAGAGCTAGAGAATAGTAAAAATTATGTTCACTTACAATAACTTGTCCAGGTACAGCTAGAATATATTGTTTTGCTGAAATACCACTATCAACTGCTTGCTTATATTTTCTAAATAGATAAAATTGAATAGTTTTAGTTAGATAAAATCCAAAAAGAGAATTATAGTTCTTAGTCTTGACAAAAGATAAAAATAATTTTTCAGTAACAAAATCACCATTGAATTGGCATTTATCGTGGTTCACTTCGATTAAATTAAATATCAACTGCTGCCAAATTTTAAGATTTTGAATATGCCAATCCAGTTTGCGCTGAGATATGATCGTAATATAATGGGCGAAAGATTGAGATAATTCTATTAAGTTTTCACCTGCAAAAAATACTTTAAAAACATGGGCAGTAAAACAAGAACCAAGAAAGTCAGTTTCTCCAATTTCCCAGCCATAGTAGGCCATTTCTTGGAGAGGAACTATTGATTCTCGAAAATGATGTTTTCTATAATTAATATTAGAATACCATAGCATAGAAGCTCTAAATTTTATTACTTTAGAATCAAATTGTTCTGATAAGTTAAAAGCTAATTTTCCATATCTATATCCTGTTTCAATATCTGAAAAAGCGTCACATAGAAGAAAACCATAAACAACATATCCATAGGCAGAATCTGAAGAATTACCATAGTGAATAGACAGATGAATCATTGTAAATATAATTGGTAGCACTAACGCTGGATTTGAAATATAAGCAACAAGACTGAGGCTCATTAATATCCCCATAGCTGCAAGTTTATAAGGGTCTATCATTTCTGGTAAATACATTAAATCCTCAATATTCACGCTTTTTGGAGGTACTTGTTCCAAGGTAACTCCTAACATTTCTATTAATTTTATTCCTGTATCAATACTTAACTCCATGTCATACATGAGCATTTGTTTTTTATATACTTTGACTTTATCTAATACATTAGCAGCATTTTTATTAACTATTCCTATATAAGTTATTGCTTGGTCAAGGTTGATATTTAAGTGTGCTGCTTCTACAGATTCAACATAAAGATTTAAAGTCAATTCGTACTCATATTCCCAACTATCTGCTGCTAAAAGTTCTAAACCTACATTTAAATATCTAGCAGCCGCTTCATAAGCTGTAGAAGATTTTGCTTTACAACCAGCCATTAAATTTAACTTAGCTAATTCATATTTTTCTCTCTGATCATTAATGATTTCAATCCCCATATTTAATTGATTAACTATCTCGAATATATTTTCTTCCAATTGGAGGGAATTACTATTTTTGAAAAGCACTTGACCAATTTTTAAGTGCATGGCTGATTTCTTTTGGTCGGGAATTAATGAATAAGCTGCTTGTTGTACTCTATCATGGAGAAATCTATATTTAACTCTAATTGATTGAGAATGAATAGCTGTTAGATTGGAGTTAAAAATATTAAAATATGATTGTTCATCTGTAAAAAATTTATAAATTTCATCTTGAGTAATAATTAATCCTTACAGGGCAGAAGGAAAAAGGATTTTAGCCCTATGTACTTTTTTTGTATAGGTTGCTGTTATTTTGCTAACTTACTGAATTCTGAATCCAAATTTAACCAAAGGTGGTGCTATTCCAACCCCACATTGATCCTTTTGCGTCGGTAAATTCTAGATAAATACGGTTTTTAGGTACATTTAAAAATTGGTTAATTTCCTGACAAAAATCTTGACTCATTGCTTTTGTTTGCTCTGGTTTCATTGTGCCAACATTCTTAATTTCTAGATAGCAAACTGGTTCTGTAGTTCCAGCAAAAGTCATAGATACTTCGGCTTCAAAAGCTGTCATGACATAGGATTCAGGTTTACCTGTATGTTGAGCTAATTTAGCTGATAGTACCTTAAGTAAGGATTGAATTTGAGATTTTTCTGGAATAGGAACAGAAGTTTTAACTTTAATTAGGGGCATAATCAGGGAATAGGTGAGAGGTGACAGGTGACAGGTGACAGGTGACAGTGTAAGAGGGAATAGGGAATAGGGAATAGGGAATAGGGTAAAGAGGCAAATTTTGTGATCAGATCCCAAATATAAAATTTATTTTACACAACTACTTGTTAACTATTTATGAGTGTAATTCGCTTAGTTATATTAGTAACAGCAATATCAGGACTAATAATACTATTAGTTCAAAACTTATCACCCTCACTGCCATTGGTATTTTTAGGAATGCGGACTCAATCCTTACCATTGGCACTGTGGATTTTATTCAGTATCATTGCTGGAATGATTACATCTGTAATAATTATTAGCTTGATCAAATTTGCTAGTTACTTACATTTACAAGAACAACCTATATCTCCTTCCAAATCAATTCCCACTTCATCCCGTGTTAAACAAAATACTCCACCATCTACCACTCCCCCACCTTCAGTCAGTCAATTTGATGATGAACTTGATGATTGGGAAACAAATAGGAATGAAGATAATTGGGATGATGAAGATAATTTAGAATCACCACCAGAACCTTCTTCACCTAAATCCAGACCTAGTTCTGTTTATTCCTATAGTTCTCAAGCACCGAAAAATACTGCTGTCGGTAAAAATGAAACCATTTATGATGCTGATTATCGAGTCATTATTCCCCCACACCAAGAACCAAATCAAAAGAACGTTACAGATGACAACGACTGGGATTTTTTTGAAGATGATGAATTTGGAGATGATAATGAAAATAAGCCCAAAAAACCCTAAATTTGGCCTATTTTAACCCACACTGCAAACGTGATTCTTGCTGGACTTCACCATTCACAGCCGCATTCTGTAATTTCATAAAAGCATTAAAATCTTCTGATCCATAATGACTGGTTAATAATTGTCTCAGTTGATTTTCTGCTTCTATACTTAAAAAGCCAGTTTTTAAAGCGATTTTGACAATATCTCTAATCCGAGTCATAGCCGAAACCTCATTCATAGGATATCAGTTAATTAGGTTTGATTTGATAACGTATAATTTTTTGTACACAAATTTGTCTAAGTAACAAAGAGTTGTGTAAAAGTTTAGTAGATAGTAGTTTGGAATATTATGAAAATTTGATCTGTATCTATCATATCTACTGGGAAAATAACTTTTTGATACAATATCTTGAGTCACAAAAAACCTGTTTTATTAGTGACATACTGGTAGCTAAATTGACTATTTAAAGATTTCAAGAAGAATATATAAAGTTTTGGTTAAGTTCAACTATACTCTGGTTTGTCTCTAAAACCTATAAAAATTAATTATATTCTCAAATTTCTATCACAATTGCCAAAATTCATAAAAAAAAGTCATAATATCTAATTAATTTTACAGGAGAAAATACTGGTGACGGATTTACTTAAAGGAATTAATCTCTACTTAATCGGAATGATGGGAGTCGGGAAGACAACGGTAGGAAAATTATTAGCAGAAAAAATAGGTTATAGATTTCTAGATACAGATGAATTGATTACTAAAGCAGCAGGTAAATCTATCAACGAAATCTTTGCTGAAGATGGTGAAGCAGAGTTTCGTCAACTGGAGAGTAATGTTTTAGCTCAAGTTTGTGCTTATACTAAGTTAGTTATTGCTACTGGTGGGGGTATCGTCACTCATCAGTACAATTGGAGCTATCTGCATCATGGTTTAATAGTTTGGTTGGATGTACCGATCCCCATATTATTAGAACGATTAGCCCAAGATAATACAAGGCCACTTTTACAAGATTCAGATCCCGAAGCTAAATTGAAAAGTCTTTTACAACAACGTCAACCACTATATTCCCAAGCTGACTTATATATTACAATTCAAGCCACGGAAACGCCAGAAGAAATTGCTACACACATTCTAGAAACAATTCCCAATGTGATTAAAAGCGAATAATTCGCCAATCTTTGTATTTATTGTTACACCCGTTTATTGTTTTATCTAAGAATTTAGGAGTCAGGAGTCATTCATTATCCTGTCTCCTGCCTTCTTTTATAATTACCCATGATGTAAAAATGTTTCTAAGAATTTCTCTACCAAAGTTAGAGATTTAAAAAGGGAAAAATTCCAACCGATAACGATATAATGCAACTGGTTGAGAACCTGCGGCAAAATAATCAGGATCTTGGGGAGAAAGATAGATAGCAGTTACTTGATCTGCTGTAATAGTTGGGGAAGGTGTAGAAAGTTTTTGATAAGCTGTGGTTGATTCTACACTGTTGAAATAGGGACGAGAACCGCCTTTAAATAATTGTTGAAAAACTTCTGTAGCAATGAATTGATCATCTGATATTGTTTCTGTAGCGCGGGCGGTAATAATAGAAATTAATTGACGTTCACCCTGCAAAAATGTAATTTGCCGATTAGGAGATTGAGGATCTACTTTCGATGATAATACAGCTTTATCTCCTAAATAAGCTCTGCTTAAATTTAAACTGTTAAATTCTCTATCAGCTACTAATATGAATGGTTGATTCTGGAAATTAGGAATAATTTTTACATTATTAGTCGGTTTAATTTTTATAAATTTAACTAAAAAGCTAACTGGTTGATTTAATTGACTGCGATTACCTTCAAAACCTGGTGTGACTATATTCGGTGCTAAAGGTGCGGCTAAATCTACTAATGTGCTGGTAACTTTCCAAGTCCCAGCCATCCATTCAGGATAAACTAAATCTCCTTGTGCTGGTTTGACTGATGTTAATTTTTGCCATTGGGGAAAGTTGGCTAAATGTTCTGCTAATTCTCCTGCTTGTGCTTCGCTATTTCCTAATAGTAATAGAAATATTAAACAAAGACTAATAATTATTTTTATCAGCATAATTAGATACATACTAGATTTGAGGTTTACGAGATACCATATTCAAATTCAGTATCACGGATTATAGGGATTAAAGGATTTCAGAGATTAAATTTCAATTTTGAAAATTATAGCTGTAGCCAGGATAATTAGGATATTATGAATCATTGAAGCATATATAACAAGGTTTTTCATCGTGCTTCCTGCCTTCTGCTATAAGATCCCCGACTTACCAAAGAAGTTGGGGAAATGTGAGGTTAAAACTTATAAAGTTTCGAGAGGTAAAGGTTGCCAGATTTCGCCGTATTTTTCTTTTAAAACTTGCCAAGCTTCTACTTGTCCTGGTTCGTATTCTCCGGGTTTACCCCATTGCAAAAACAGGCTTAATGCGGGTTTTTCTTCTGGCTCTAAAAACCGAATGGCATAGGTAGTAAAATTCCCTCTTTTGGCTTCTCCTGTTTCAAATTTTACTTGTTGAATCATATCCATATTCAAGTGAAATTCAAAGCCTTCGGTGTGCATATTTGCATATTTACCTTTTGGTAATTCGGCATAAAATAGCTTTTCTATTTTGCCTCTGGCTTCTAAAACGGCTGCACTGCTGGTAACTATTAACCGCAATGTTCCCAAGGTTTCACAAGCTTCTAAAAATTCTTTCAATGTTGTACTCATATTTGTTGATTTTTTAGTGATTTAGATTGATGAAATACGACAACTGACAATTGATTATTGACAACTAACCAATTTACTACGTTTCGTATCTTTCGTAGGCGGCAACAATTCGCTGTACTAGGGGATGACGAACTACATCTTTTTGGGTAAATTCACAAACTGCAATTCCTTCGACGTTTTTTAAAATTTGTAATGCTACTTCTAAACCGGATTTTTGATGGGGTGGTAAGTCGGTTTGGGTAATATCACCTGTAATTACCATGCGGGAGTTAAAACCCAACCGGGTTAAAACCATTTTCATTTGCGCCTGTGTAGTATTCTGGGCTTCATCAACGATAACAAAGGCGTTATTTAATGTCCGTCCCCGCATATAAGCTAGTGGTGCGACTTCGATAATTTCCCGTTCGATTAAATTGGGGACTTTTTCGGGGTCTATAAATTCGTTAATGGCATCATAAAGGGGACGGAGATAGGGGTTAACTTTTTGTTGTAAGTCTCCTGGTAAAAATCCGAGTTTTTCTCCTGCTTCTACTGCGGGACGAGTTAAAATTAATCGTTCAAATTGATTACTCAGTAATGCTTGGACAGCGACGACTACGGCGAGATAGGTTTTACCTGTTCCTGCGGGACCGATACAAAAGGTTAAATCCCGTCTACGTAGTGCTTCTATATATTGGCGTTGGTGAAATGTTTTTGCACGAATGTCGAAACCCCTACGAGTTTTAGCGAGGATATCGCGCTGTAGGTCTTGTAGCTGGTCTTCTCTATTGGTGTCTAGGGCTTGACGGGCTGTTAAAATATCGGCACTAGAGATATTATTGCCTTGACTCCATAAATTTTCTAGCGATCGCACTAATTTCTTAGCTAATTCTACTTGTTTTGGTGTTCCCGAAATTAACAATTCTTGTCCGCGCAGAACTAAATTAGCTCCTGTTTGTTGAGATAGAAACTTGATATTTGCCTCGCTATACCCTGCTAGAGCGATCGCACTGGACATATTAGGCAGTTGAATTATACAGTCATCTGCCATATTATTTGTGAATTGGGTAAAAAGTAGTTCCTAACAAAATTTATATTTTCCTATTAAATAGAATGAACTAAATAATTTCCAGTTTGTAGTGAGGAATTTATTTCTCCTTTGAGAAAGAATTATTTTATTCTTTTTTACTTACTAAAATTTAAAAATGAAAATCCTAGAATTTTCTATTAATTAAAGTTTTTATGATTCGGAAATAGGCTGACAACATTTGTTAATTCTTGGCTGACAAACCCGCAATATATACGGAATCATTAGCCAAGATTTGACAATGCTGTTGTCTCCTGTCTCCATCTATCCCAGAATTTAATCTGTTGCCAACATTTTGAAATTACTAATACACAACGGAAAAATAACCAACAATTAAAAATCCCTAACAAGCTGTTGTAATTGCTTTTTTAATTTTCAATTTTTAGTTCGGCCCCTGGGGTACTAGCGTAAACGTGGTTTGACAACTGGTCTGGGAATATTACCTTCTCTTTCTTTCGACTTGGGGGGTAGTATCCGTTCTTCCTGGTCTTCATCAAAAGACATACTATCCCGACTTTGGGAACTGCTGCCATAAATATCCAGGTATACTGATTGTCCAGCTAGTTCTCCTGCCGCAGCAATAACAGTACGAATTGCCTGGATATTTCGTCCCCATCTACCAAACACTTTTCCTTTATCTGCGCTATCAAAAGCAATACGAATCCAAACCCGCTTGAGAGTTTGAGATACTTCACAATCAATGCTTAAAGATTCTGGAGATTCTAAGAACGGTTGCACAAGAAACTTTACCAGCCCAACATAATTGGGACTGGTTGCTGGGGATTTCATCTCAAAATTATGATGCGGCTGTTGCACTGACCTGTTCAAAAACGTTAGCTTTTACGAGGATACTACGAACTGTATCGGTAGGTTGAGCGCCTTGTTGTAGTCGTTTAACAATGGCAGGAACGTTTAATTTTACTTCATCGGTTCTGGGATTATAAAATCCTAGTTCTTCGATGGGGCGACCGTCACGACGAGTCAGGCTGTTAATAGCAATAATCCGGTAACTTGCTTCCCGCTTTTTGCCAAATCTTTTTAAACGCAGTTTGATCATGTTGAGAACTGTTTCTCCTGTTCCTATGTAGTAAGTTTGTAACTGATTAATGAGGAAGTGATGAGACTATGATACCCATATTCACAACTTTCCCACACTGAAATGCTAATTTTAGCACTTCCCAGGCATGAATGGCTATTAGTTAGTTGTCAGTTGTCAGTTAAAAGTTTTCCCTTCTCCCTGCCTTTTCTCTGTCACCTGTCACCTGTCACCTGTCACCTGTCACCTAATTCCTAAAGAGTCCCAAAGCCTTTTTTCTTTTTCTCTTTCTTTTTCTTGGCTGGTGGTGCGCCGCCGGGGTAGCCACGCCAACCGGGTGAAGGGCGATTTCCTGCGGCTAAGGGATTGCCTCCGCCACCGAACATTCCTGGCATACCGGGAATGCCACCTTGTCCCATTTGCTGCATGAGCGATCGCATTTTTTGAAAATCTGCCACCAATTTACTCACATCCGATTCTTTATAACCAGATCCCGATGCGATTCTTTTTCTCCGACTGGGCGAACTAGACAATAAATCTGGATCACGACGTTCTTTTATTGTCATGGAGTTAATCATGGCTTCACAGCGTTTTAGCTGAGTTTCCCCATGTTTCAATTGATCATCAGAAAGCTTATTCATCCCTGGAATCATTTTGATAATGCCTCCCAGAGAACCCATGTTTTTCAACAACCGCATTTGCTTGAGAAAGTCAGTAAAATCAAATTTTGCTGACAGGATTTTCTCCTGCATTTTCTCCGCATCTGCCAAATCTATCTCTTCTTGGGCTTTTTCTACTAGGGTGAGAACATCCCCCATACCCAAAATCCGCGAAGCCATCCGTTCAGGATAAAACGGTTGTAGTGCCTCGACTTTTTCCCCCACACCAACAAATTTAATGGGCGCACCAGAAATTTGCCGTACAGATAATGCCGCACCACCTCGGCTATCTCCATCCATTTTGGTTAGGATTGCCCCAGTAATACCAATTTGATCATGGAAGGTGCGAGTCAGATTTGCTGCCTCTTGCCCGGTCATTGCATCTACGACCAACAGAGTTTCATCGGGTTGGACTGTTGATTTGATGCGGGCTAATTCCGCCATCATGTCTTCGTCAATTTGCAAGCGTCCAGCCGTATCAATAATTACTGTGTTTATGCCTTCAGCTTTGGCACGTTCCACCCCTTGACGGGCAATTTCTACGGGGTCAGCATCACTTCCCAGTTGAAAGACTGGAACATCAATTTGTTTACCTAGAGTAATTAACTGGTCAATAGCTGCGGGACGATATATATCTGTAGCTACTAATAAACAAGTACGCTCTTGTTTGCGTAAATGTAAAGCTAGTTTAGCAGTGGCTGTGGTTTTACCTGTACCTTGCAAACCTGCCATTAAGACAACGGTGGTCTTATCTGCCACTTCTGCCAGGGGAACATTTTCTTCCCCCATAACTTGCACTAATTCATCATAAACAATTTTGATGAATTGTTGATCAGGACGCACACCAGCGATAACTTCAGCCCCCTGGGCTTTGGTTTCGACTTCACTAATAAAATCTTTGACTACCTGGAGATTGACATCTGCTTCCAACAAAGCCCGACGCACTTCCCGTAAAGCGTCTTGTATATTGGATTGGGAGATTTTATCCTGTCCTCGCAGTTTTTTCCAGGCGGACTCTAAACGGTCAGATAGTGCATCAAACATAATTCAGTTACAACGTAGTTACTCTGCTGAGAATATTTGGTAAGTTTTTCATGATCTTCTTTACCACTAATTTCTCACTGTACATGAATTGAGAATATTAATTATTTGATAGTTTTACCAGTGCGGATAAAAGGACTTGAACCTTCACTCCTTTCGGAACTAGAACCTAAATCTAGCGCGTCTGCCAATTTCGCCATATCCGCATTTTATCAACTCCTATTGTAACACAAGAAATTATTTATGGCAATAGGTAAAAAAGGAAAATCCTGAATTGGAGGATGGGGAAAAATCATTTATGCCCCATCCCTGTTAACTACATCACGGCTACACGGGGTAGGCGATGCTTAAAGCCACAGAGAATTTCCCAAGAAATGGTATTCAGGGAATTTGCCCAATCATCAGCCGAAATTTTTTCTGTTCCCTGTTCTCCCAGTAAGGTGACAATTTCCCCTTCTTGCAAATCGGGTATAGAACTAACATCTAACATAATTTGATCCATGGTAATTGCGCCAATTTGGGATACGCGCTGTCCACGGATTAATACCTGCATTTGGTTGGAAAGTGTGCGGGGAACTCCGTCAGCATAACCAATTCCAACTACTGCTAGACGCATTTCTCTGGGGGCAATAAAATGATGACCATAGCTAACTCCAGTACCGGCGGCTATGGTTTTGACTTGAGTAACTCTGGCTTTGAGTTGTAAAACGGGTTGGAGTTGAACTTGATGGGTTAAGTGTGTGGCAGGATAAAGACCATACATAGCTAAACCTACACGCACCATATCATAGTGCAATCGGCGATCCGCTAAGGTGGCGGCTGAGTTAGCTAGGTGCAAACTGGGGATTTTAATCCCTTTCGCTTTGATCTGTGAAATTGCTTCCTCAAATCGTCTATGTTGTTCCTCCATCACTGCTGTATCAGGACTATCTGCTGTAGCTAGATGGGAATAAATACTGGTAATATCTAAATGGGGTAATCCTTGCACTAATTGCACAAACTCTGCTGCTTGTTGCCAATTAGTACCTAACCTTGTCATTCCCGTATCTAGTTTGATATGTACTGATAAAGAAGAATGATAGTTAATTGCCTCTAAGGTGTTGGAAAATTCTAAGGCTTGCTTGGGACTACACACTGTAGGTTGCAGTTGCCAATGGGCGATCGCTTGAATTTGTTCTGGAGTGTTAGTTGCCCCTAAAATCAAAATTGGCGCTTTAATGCCATCTTCCCGCAATTGAATCCCTTCAGGAACAGTGGCTACACCTAACCAACTTGCACCCGCTTCTAAAGCTGTTTTCGCAACTGTTACCGCCCCATGTCCATAGGCATCTGCTTTCACAACCGCCATTAATTGGGTACGTGGTGATAAAAACTTGACTAACTGCTTAATATTATGGGACAACGCCCCTAAATCAATTTCTACCCAAGCCCTTTGAGAAAACCAAGCGTAAGTATCACGTTCCTGACTGTCTGCAAAAATCGGCGTTTGTTTGCCACTTAACATTGCACTGCACTCCTATCACACCACTGTAAGCCTTCCAGACTAACTAAGTAGAACAGACTGAATAATTCAACGTTTGTAGTGACGAATTTATTCCTCACTACGAAATCATTTCTAGATTGTTATATTGCTTAATCTAGTTTGATTTATTCTCGTTTACTTACTCAATACTTTTGATTTTCAGTCCTCACAGGCATATCAATTTAATCAGGAAGTTTACCTTTGATCCGGTAATTTATACAAGATATAGGGGGAACAGGGAACAGGGAACAGAGGATAGGTAATAGGCAAGAGAAACAAGAATAATATATTTCACCTCTGCTCCCCTGCCCCCCTGCTCCTTTAGCTCTCTAATCCTTCAACCTTTGGCCTAACGTATAAATTATTCTGATACCCCAATCAGAGTAGATTTGTGTTAGTATACGTAAAACTAATACCTTGAGCGCAGATTCATGGGTAAGGTCTTAGTCCTGAACGCTTCTTACGAACCGCTCAACATTACCAGTTGGCGACGTGCTACTGTTTTGTTGATTAAAGGTAAGGCTGAACGCTTAGAGTACAACGGTAAATTCCTTTACGCGGATTTTCCGCTACCGACGGTAATTCGGTTGCGCCATTACGTCCGTGTTCCCTATAAGGAAATTCCTCTAACCCGTCGAAATATCTTGCACCGTGATAGCCATACTTGTCAATACTGTGGTTACACAGGAGATGAATTGACCCTAGATCATGTCATGCCGCGATCGCGTGGAGGAGGTGATAGTTGGGAAAATATTGTCACTGCTTGTGTACGCTGCAATATCAAAAAAGGTAATCGCACACCGCAAGAAGCCCGGATGCCTTTACGTCATTTGCCTCGTCAACCTCATAGTAGTCTTTACTTTGAAGTCACAAAGCATCTCAAAAATGGACTGCATCAGGAGTGGCAAAAATATGTCATAGGTCTTTGAGATTATCTATAACTAATTACAAATATTGAGGCAACATTGACCTCTGGAAGTACCTATTTGACTAAAACTATTCATAGTTTTTGTAAGTGGGCTGTACTGGCTTGTTAATTTATTCCTAACTACAGCTTATGGCTAGTTTCCAATAAGCTGATATTTTCATTTTCTCATTACCTGATCATCTACTCTAGCGTTGTGGTTTTGTTGTGCAAAAACGACGTATAGATAGTTTTTATGATTAACTAATAATTTGCTACAATTACAAATAAATTAATCATTTGCCATCAAACAACAGCGAAACATTGAGCCATAACAAACAGAATAATTTTCTACACAGGTCCCCGATGATAACACAAGTCAAATAAATATTGAAGATAATTATCAAATTTTTCTGAAAATGAAGCATATTTGTTTGTACAGAAGACAACACCAAGATGCAAAACATAGTTAACTGTCAGCATTTCTGTCTTCCCTCAGTGGATGGCAGCAGAAGAACGGGAAAATACCCAACTATGTAAGGAAAAGTAAATTAACCTAAAAACCTCTTCTCTCTTGTCTTTTGCTTCTTGTTTGTTATCTTGTGATAACGACAGTTTTTAACGCCTACCGACTTAATACTTCTTTTTCGGAGATGTCTACTGACAAACAATAAATGAGTCTACAGAGTGACAAAATTAATTTTAGATGAAGACCAAGTTCTATGTAGCTTTAGGAGCGCATCACCACTTGGATTATATCTGAATGGATAAACCCACCCTCCACGCCTAGAAATACATTTCCCTATGTACGTGAATTATCCTGCTTCTGCCAGTGAAAGTGTATCTTTAAATACAGATCCCCATCCTGACGAAATAGAACCAGAAAAAGAAATCATACAACTTCCACCTTTAACCCGTCCTTCCCTACCATCCAGTAATGGTGATAGCAGTATCTATTTAGCTCCTCGCGGCAATTCTTTGACATCTCAAAAATCAGAAGAGTTACAAAAAACTCTGCTGAGACATCGCCATGAACGGCAGTTAGTAATTTTACAAGATTTTCCTGATCCAGATGCTCTTTCTTGCGCTTGGACTTATCAATTAATTGCTCAACAATATGATATCAAGTGTGAAATTATCTATGCGGGAACTTTAAGCCACCAGGAAAATATTGCTTTAGTTAAGCTAACTAATTTACCCGCTCAACGTTGGACAATGCAAACCTTAAAAAGTAAAGATTTGTCATCTTATCAAGGGTTTGTATTAATTGATAACCAGGGAACTACCTCGCAACTATTACCTGCTATACAACAAGCTGGAATTCCTTTAGTTGTCCTAGTAGATCATCATAGCTTGCAAGGGGAACTCAAATCGGAATTTATGGATGTTCGTCCCTACGTGCGAGCAACGGCGACAATTTTTACTCAATACTTACAATCAGGATTACTAACTTTAGATAATAGTATTAGTCAGCACGTTAAATGTGCAACTGCTTTAATGCACGGTTTACGCTCAGATACTAATCGCCTTATGCAAGCCCAAGAAGAGGATTTTATGGCTGCTGGGTATTTGAGCAGATTTTATGATGCTCAGTTATTAAATGCTATTTTGCAAGCAAATCGTTCTAAGCGGGTCATGGATGTGATCGAGCGATCGCTCAAAAACCGCATCGTTCAAAATAACTTTTCCATAGCTGGTGTTGGTTACTTGCGCTATGATGACCGGGACGCAATTCCCCAAGCTGCTGATTTTCTCGTTACTGAAGAAAATGTACATACCGCAGTAGTTTATGGCATCGTTCATGATGAAGATGACGAACTAGAAGTGGTGATAGGTTCTCTGAGAACCACAAAACTGACCCTAGATCCCGATGAATTTATTAAAGAAGCCTTTGGACAAGATAGCACCGGACGATTTTTTGGTGGCGGGAGAACAGGTGCAGGAGGCTTTGAAATTCCCATGGGTTTCCTATCTGGTGGTAACGAAAATTCAGCCTATGCCAAAATGAAATGGGAAGTTTTCGACGCACAAATTAAACAGAAATTATTGAGATTGGTTAATCCTAGAGATAATCCAATTCAGTCTTAAAATAGATTAAAAGACTTGATTGATTTAGGGTTTAGCAGTGCTGAAACCTTAAAAATGAATTTAGCTTTTGCTGTCCAAGAATTAGGTATAAATTTGGTACAATTTGGAGATATAGGCAAGACTTGAGGCGTAAGTGGTGACAGGTGCTGTAAATTTATTCAGTTATAATCAAGAGATGGATTGGGAATGTCAATAATACCTTTTGAATTCGTTTACCAGCCATAAAATTAATAAAATCAATGTACTCTTTGGGAGAGTTATCAATTTCTGAATTTGACATTATTCAAGCTTGTCTTGAACAGCGCAACCGACTGGCTCACGGATACATTCAAAAGCTAAATTACCAAGTTTTACCTACGTTTATAATGTTAGATGATTTCCTTTCTGATATTGAAAAAGCTAGATTAAAATGGCGTTTAAATAAAGTTTTAGTAGACTCACGCAAAGTAATTTGTAGAACATTTGATCAACTAGCTAGAGATATAAGAAATAGACTTTCACGATATCCAAAGATTTTATGAAGCTACCCTTCATAACTAAGATAACAAAACTCACACTTGTGTAGAGAGGTTCTAGGGGAACGTCTCTACATTTGAGATCATCTAAAATTCAAATTATTTACTCACCATCTACCAAAGCGCGGTACTCATCTGCTGTCATCGCATCCTCAACTTCAGCAGCATCATTAATACGCACTTTGAGAAACCAACCTTCTCCATAGGGATCATCAGCGACTTGTTCAGGAGATTCTATTAAAGCATCATTCCGTTCTATGACAGTACCGCTAATAGGTGAATTAAGTTCTTCCACAGCTTTTACTGATTCAATTGTACCAAATGTCTCTCCCACAGCGATCGCATCACCAATATCTGGTAGTTCCAAAAAGACAATATCACCTAATTGATCAACAGCAAATTCAGAAATACCAATAGTGGCAATGTCACCATCCAGACGAACATATTCATGGGAATCTAAGTATCGTAAATCTTGGGGATATTCAAAAGACATATCACTTTCACTTCCACGTTAAAAAATAGTGTTACAAGAGTAACCTAAAACACATTATTCCTCAAAAGCCTCAAAGCTTATTAGTTATTAACACGATTCTTTGAGCGATAAAATGGGCGTTTCACCACCACCGCCGGATAAGCTTTACCCCGAATGTCCACCTCTAGCTGATGTTTGAGGGTTGCTAACTCAGAGGGAACATAAGCTAAAGCTATAGGATAACCAAGAGTAGGTGACAAAGTACCACTTGACACCTCTCCAACAATTTTACCTGATGATAATACAGAGTAGCCATGGCGAGGAATATTCCGTCCCTGTGTTTGTAAACCTACGATTTTACGACTCACTCCTTGTTTTTTTTGCTGGATTAATACTTCTCGCCCGATAAAATCGCCTTTAGTATCTAAATGTACTAACCAACCTAAACCAGCCTCTAGAGGTGTGGTGCTATCATCAATATCTTGACCATAAAGTGCCATAGCAGCTTCTAAGCGCAGGGTATCTCTACAACCAAGTCCACAGGGTATAACACCAAGATTATACAGAGTTTGCCATAGTTCTATACCCACAGCGTGATCTATCATCACCTCAAAACCATCTTCTCCCGTGTAACCAGTACGCGCCAAAAATACCTGCTTACCAAAAATAGTTGTTTCTAAATGACCAAAAGCCTTAATGGGTGATAAATCATCACCAACTAAAGATTGAAGATGATTAGTAGCTGTTGGCCCTTGGACGGCAATTAAGATTTTATCCCGTGACAGGTTTTGAAATTGAACAACATCAGAATCAAGATGATCCAAAATCCATGTTTTATCCTTATCTGTAGTTGCCGCATTGACAATAATTACTACCTTTTGGATACCAGCACTGTCTACACCTTGGTAATAAATAATGATATCGTCAATAATTCCCCCTTGAGGGTTGAGTAATACCGTATATTGTGCCTGTCCAGATTGTAAGCGACTTAGATCCGAAGGAACTAGATACTCAAGTTGGGAAATCAGATTTTTACCTTGGAGGGTAAATTTGCCCATGTGAGAAATATCAAACATCCCCGCAGTATTCCTAACGGCGTGGTGTTCTTGGGTAATACTGCTATATTGTATGGGCATTTCCCAGCCACCAAAGCTGGTAAATTTAGCTTTGAGTTCTACACCCGTTTGATACAAAGGGGTTCGCGCTAGGGATAAGGAGGCAGTGCGGTCTTGGGAGTTTCCCCCATGAGTGACTGCCGACGAAGTAATATTTTCTTGATTAGCCACAAATAGTTATCTATATTTACATTTACGTAAGATAGTGCCTTAACACTTATATATCCTACGGGATAGATTCTAATTTAGCAGACAATTATTTCTGACTCCCTAGTGCGGTTTAATGATTAATAGTGGAATTGTTGAGATTTATTAAGCAAAGATTATGAAGTATTGGCAAATACTCGTTAGCTGTGTGTTAGCTGTGGTCGTATTATTTTTCCCTCTTTCAGCCGAAGCGGCAAGTTCTTCTAATGTTACCAGTTCTCTTTTAAATAAAGGACTTCCTGGCCAGGACTTTTCCGGTCAGAGTTTAGTTGGTAAAGAGTTTACAAGCATTAAATTAGACAATACTAACTTTAGTAATGCTGATTTACGCGGTGCTTTATTTAATGGTGCTTTATTGGATACTGTCAATTTCCATGGTGTGGATTTTAGTGAAGGTATTGCCTATTTAAGTAGATTTCAAGGTGCTGATTTAACTGATGCCATCTTTACAGATGCAATGATGTTACGTTCTACCTTTGATCAGGTAAATATTACTGGTGCTGATTTTACCAATGCTATTTTAGACATGGTACAGGTGAAAAAACTTTGTCTTGATGCTAGTGGCGTAAATTCTAAAACAGGTGTAGATACTCGTCAATCCCTCAGATGTAAGTAAAAACATTCATCCCCTTCCTGACTTAGACTACGGTGTACACACAAATCCTATCTATCTTTGTTTTGTGCTTATTTAGGGTTTGCACCAAAAAGTCTTTCCGTGGAGGCAGATAAAAGGCAAGAGACAATAGTTTGGGCTATCTTTAACAACCAATTTTTTCCTTTTATCAGACCCAAAATGCACGCTTTTAGGAGTATCTTCCTCAAAAACCTTGCATCTACTTTCTTTTCTACAGCCTCAAACCTTTGATTTCTCTAGGTTTTGTGTTTATTCAGCAGGCCCTATTTAGCCACCTAAATCCCCTACCCCCGTGACCCCGAACTTTGGGGGTAAAATGGGGGAGTTGGAAATTCTTATTCCCCCAGAATTGGGGGTTAGGTGGCATGAAAATCCTATTAGCCAACTTGATTAGACTTCTGTATACTCCTTAGCCTTACTTAGAACGGTATTAAGAATAATTGAGTAATTGTAAAAATATTACATTTGTCTAGAGACATATTCTAGAGATATATTTTATAATTTTTACACTTCTTACCCTGTGGATTATCCACATCAAATTATATGTCTAAAAAAGCTGTATTATCTTATGTCGTAGATCGGAATACAGGTTTATGGAAAGCATTAAGCGGTTGTAGTACTTCCCAACAAGAAATTCCCGGTTCTCACATCTATAACACTGAGCGTTTTACAGAAGCAGAACTACCACCACAAGTTGATCTCCGTTCTTTTATGACTCCTGTAGAAAATCAAGCAGGGGCTAATAGTTGTACAGCAAATGCTGTGGTCGGAGGTTATGAATATATCATGAATCGGATAGGACAAGAAATAGATTTTAGCCGTCTTTTTGTTTACTATAATGCCAGAGTATTAGGATTAGAACACTTCGGTCAAGATAAAATTCAAGACCAAGGTAGTAGCATTACTTTAGCATTAATGAGCTTACAGGAAAAAGGCATTTGTCATGAATCAACCTGGGCTTATGAAGTTGCAGAAAATGGTAAAGTCAAAAACGTTAATACTCAACCAGTTTCTTATGCCTATAAAGAGGCTGCAAAACTTCTGAATGTTCCTGATTTTCAGTGGGAAACACCAGAGCAAGTTCCTGTTAATCTTTATGCCATGAAGCATTGCTTGGCAGAGGGTTATCCTTTTATTTTTGGACTCACTTTGTTTAAATCTTTTGATCGTGTGACTGCTAAAGGCAGAGTTCCCATTCCAGATTTAACCGGTGATGAAGGCAGAGAAGAACACGGGAAACACGCCATGCTTTGCGTTGGTTATAAAGATAGTGCTGAAGTCTTTATTGTCCGTAACTCCTGGGGTGAAGAATGGGGAGATGGAGGATATTGCTACATTCCTTATGAATACATAACTAACCCCGATTTATGTTTTGAATGTTGGAAAATAAAAGGAACAACTGACTTTGATTTAAGTGAGGATATTTGGGATCAAGAAGATGAAGATTTTGATGAAGAATTCTATGATGAAGAAGACACAGACGCACAAGATAGTTGTTATTTAACTCTGGTTGAATCTATAGCGGTTATTTGCTTATATGGTGCGGCTGTAGATGGCTTATCTGATGAAGAGTCTGAGTTATTAGTAGGACTTTATGAAAGTTATGAAATTGATACAGAGTCTCTAGAAGAAAAAATCAATAATTTGCTAGAAGTTGGTGGCTTTGAACTGCTTTATAATGCGGCTGTACAAATTATTTTGGTGGAAGATGCAGCAGAGGAAGCTTTCCAAATGTCTGTGGAATTTGCCCTAGCTGATGAATGTTTTAGTGATGAAGAATATGAATACTGGACTAAGTTAGCAGAAGATTTAGAACTTGATAGGGATATGGCAACAGAAATGTTTAATGAAATTCTGGAAGAATATGATTATGAACCCTTTGAAAGTCTGTTTTAGAATATAGCTAAGAATTTAGGAGTATGGCTTTGCCACGCTTCGCTATCAGAAGGAAAGAAGAAGAAGAAGATAATTTTCTCTCCTGCTTCCCTACTACCTGTTCCCTATTTACCGATAAAATCCCGAATAGCTTGAGCAACAACCCCAGTACAAGATTCTGGTAAATTACTTTCTCCATGGGCAATGGTATGTAATTTAACATTAGGAATTAGTTGAGCGTAAGTATTACTTCTAGAGATGGCGATCGCACTATCTTGTCCACCTTGTAAAATGAAACAGGGAACTTGAATACTAGGTAAGTTTTTATCTAATAATTCCGTTGCTATTTCTGCTGGTTGACGATTAAAAAGCAACTGACAAGCTGTAGGATATGCTAACAAAGTTTTTCTTAATTCTAAATCTCTAGAAATTTTTCTGTCCCAACCTATCAACTTCAACAAGTAACTAATCAAACGTAAAAATTTAATGATTATGGAGGGAGAATTAAATAAAAATCGGTTTTTTTGCCAATATTTTTCCTGCCCTTGTGCTGATACTCCCTCCGGTGCTAACATTATTAAACCATATATTTGTTCTGGATATTTTAAAGCATAACTAGCTGCAATCCAACCACCTAAAGAATTACCAACTAAATAAACTTTTTCTAACTTTAAAGCTTCAATAAAATCGGCTAAACATTCGACTTGTAAATCTATAGCATGGTGAACATTAGGATGTGCTGATTCACCAAAACCTCTGACAGGAGGACAAGATAGCTAGAAGCTAGAGAGAGCAAGCTTCATAGCTCTTTGCCCTTTGATGTAATCCTTCAACCGATAGCGGCTAAATTGCATTAATTCTTCTATAGTTTTTTGGAACATTTGATGTACCCCA
>JBJTUF010000302.1:0-3174 GCA_046080565.1 Cuspidothrix sp.
TGTAATCATCAATCGCCTGTTTATAGTCTTTTAACTGCACATAAACATCACCTTGACGGCCATAGTAGAAGGCATTTTTCGGGTCAAGTTTAATGGCTTGATTGTAATCATCAATCGCCTGTTTATAGTCTTTTAACTGCACATAAACATCACCTCGACTGCCATAGTAAAAGGCATTTTTCGGGTCAAGTTGAATGGCTTGATTGTAATCATCAATCGCCTGTTTATAGTCTTTTAACTGCAAATAAGCTTTACCACGGAAGAAGTATAGTGCGTGATTTTTAGGTTCGGTTTTAATGGTTTGATTTACAAAAGCTATCAGCTGATTAGGGGCAATACGAATAGCTTCATTTAAATCAGCCATAGCTTTTTCATAGTCTTTTAACTTACTATGGTTATCAGCACGGCTCAAGTATAAGTTTGCCCTAAAGAAATCGTTATGACACAAGCCAATAGCTTCATTGAAATCACTTATAGCTTTTTTATAATCTTTTGATAAAGAGTATGCGTTAGCCCGACTCTCGTAATATCTGTAGTATAATGGATTTTTGGGAGCGATGCGAATAGCTTCAGTAAAATCAGATATAGCATTTTTATAATCTTTCAATTTCAAATAAGCAATACCCCGATTGTTGTAACCATCAGCATCTTTTGGTTCAATATTAACGGCTCTTTTGTAATCAGCTATAGCTTTGTTTTCATCATTTAATAAAGAGTAAGCTTCACCCCGACTAATGTAGTATTGGGCATTGTTAGGAGCAAGACGAATAGCTTCAGTAAGATCAGCTACAACCTGTTTATAGTCTTTTAGCAAGAGGTAAACTTGACCCCGACTACTGTAGTATTCAGCATTGTCAGGAGCAAGACGAATGGCTTCAGTAAGATCAGCCACAGTCTTTTCGTATTTTGCTGATAAAATGTAGATATTAGCCCGCATCCAATAGACAGAAGCACGAGGGCTAATTTTAATAGCTTGATTTAAATCATCAATAGCTTCAGGAAAACGCTGTAACCAGAACAATACAAAACCTCGCCAAAAGTAAAGATCAAATTGATTAGGACTCAGATCGATCGCTTTGTTTATAGATACCAATGCTTCTGAATATTTATTTACAAAGAATAGACATGCAGTACGTGCTTTCCAAGCTTGAGCAAATTTTGGATTAATTTCTACAGCCTTATCCAAAGCAGCAACACATTCTGGAGATTTTTTATCAGCATTTAATATCAAACTTTTAAGATACCAAGCTTGGTAAAAATCTGGTTTTTTCTCAATCGCTTTATTAACAGCTTTTATTCCTTCTACATATTTCTGAGAACGCCATAATTGATTAGCATAATTTAGCCATGCTATTTCATCATCGCTATTTTTAGGAACTTGATCCAATGGTAATAAATATTCATTAATTAAATCTTCCTCTTGCTTTTTTAATGTCGCTGGTAAAGTAGTTTCTACCTGCAAATCTGACTCTATTCCTACCTGTTTAACCGCAGCCAAAAAGGTACTAATGGGAATACCAGAACTCTGACCTAAATTCACTGCACCATCAAAATCGAGTGATTCTTCACCTTCTATTCTGCCATGAATACCAATGACTCTCCCTTGGGTATCTAAAACCGCACCGCCACTCATTCCTCTCTCAGTTATATTAGTATAAAGTAACTCATAACCATTACTTAAAACTGTTTGAACTGAAGGACGTAGAAAAGAAGACTGATTTTCCAGAGACATTTGATTACCAAAACTTACATAAGTAACCAAGGGGGCGAATTCTTTTACCATCAAACTTCCCGCCGTCAAAATCCGATGAGGTTTGTTTTTATTTTGTTGTTTATTACCAGGAAAACCAGAAACAAACACTTTTTTATCTTGAGTATTTAAACCATAATTTGCTAAAGTTGCAATTCGATATTTTTGATTACTGGTAAACTGCACAACGGCTAAATCAAGTCCAGGCATTCTTTTTGCATTGCTGATATTTATAGCATATCGTTGATTATCATGTGCGACTATTTCTAATTTATCTTTTAATTTTTTTTCATCACTATTCCATATAACATGATCTGCCGTTAGCACATAATAAGTATTACCTTTTTGGGCAATAATTACCCCAGAACCCATATCTTTAGGATTAGCATTAGCAATTAAAACCGTAATTTCTTGGGCAATTTGGTCAATATTTTTGATTAAACCCTTTTTCGCTCTCAAAACTGAATTGTCACCCTTTTTAGGCAATTTAGCAATCACTTCATTGACTACTTTAGCGACACTATAAATCGGTAAACCCCAACTATATTGACGCATTTGTTGACGTTCTGCTGCACTGGGTTTAGTGTTATCAGAAAATACATATATTTTATCAGAAATAGGATTAGGATGAACAGCATTAATCCCAATTACTTCACCTTGATAATTGAGTATTGGACCGCCACTCATCCCCGGTTGAATTTTGTTGCTATAACCGATGCGATAACCTCTTTGAAAACTTTTATCTGGTAACAGAGAAATCTTACCTTCTGTGAAAACTAATTTAGCACTATCACTCACAAATCCAGCGGCGACAATTTTTTGATTTACTGCAATAGGTGTAGAAATTCCTAAGGAGGCTATAGTATATTCTACTGTTGATTGAAACTGGAATAAAGCTACATCTTGATTTTTTAAAGATGTCGGTTTTTCTTTAATCACGGTAGCTGAATAAATTTTACTATCAGGTGTTTGAACGCGATAAGATCCACCCGGACTTAAAACATGATCATTAGTTAAAACTGTGTAATTATTACCATTTTTAGCAATTAAAGTACCTGAAGCACTGCCATTGTTGCTTAATATTTTCACCGTGATAGATTTAGCTAAATCTTGTAATTGTTCTGTGGTTAATAATTGTGGTGTGGTTTGTTGTGCGGTGACTGTTTGAGGAGAAATCAATAACAATTGTTGGGGAATAGTTAATAAAGCAGTTGTGCAGATGAGGGAGAAAAATACGCGTTTCATGATGTTTTTTGCTAATTACAAAGAAAAGATTTACTATAGGTAGCGACTGTCTTGATTGTCAAGCGATCGTAAAGGAAAAATTTAAAGTCTAGGAAAAAAGTCAGAAAATAGAGGATAAAAACAAAGCAAAACAAAACAGGTAAATTATAGATGGCTATAAATTACCAAACTAGATTGGA
>JBJTUF010000303.1:0-14040 GCA_046080565.1 Cuspidothrix sp.
AGGATACATCATTGATAACCAAGCAGAATGATAACGTCCACTGGTTTCAGGATTGCTAGTTTGTAAATTTCCCTCACTATCTTTTTGACCTGTTAGTTCTAAATAGTTATCGAGGGCATCTGTATAATTATCTGGATAAATGAAATCATTTCCCGTATTGTAGGGAGGGTCAATATAAATCATCTTTACTTGTCCAGAATAGGACTTGCGAAGTAATTTTAAAACTTCTAAATTATCACCTTCAATAAATAGGTTTTGAGTATTATCAAAATCTACTGATTCATTTCTATCTGGTTTTAATGTTGCTCTACTAGGTGTTTGTAACATCTGAATAGCTTCACGCTTACCAGCCCAAGTAAAAGAGTAACGTTCTGGGCGATCGTCTATAATTTCTCCTAAAGTTGCCTGTAATTTGGCAAAATCTATATTATCCTCTGTGAATACTTCGGGAAAAATGGCTTTAAGCTGCTTTTTTTGTTCAGCAGTGATATCAATAGAAGTTGTTTCTACTTTTTCTATTTCTTTTCTGTTCATTGACCGTGAGTATAGTTTTGTTCTCTATCTAAAGTTTGATTGTTATCTAAATTAAACTAATCATAAAAACAACATAAGGTGGGCAATGCCCACCCTACAGTATTATTCCATCACCTGTGCAGATTTCTGTTTATCCAATTTGAGCATCAACACACCCAAAGGAGGTAAACACAAATCTAAGGAATAAGGACGATTATGTAAAGACCAATCATCAGTCCACTTACCGCCTAAATTGCCCATGTTACTACCGCCATACTGACGCGCATCACTATTGAACAACTCAGTATAAAAGCCTTTTTCTGGCACACCAATCCGATAGTGAGCATGGGGTTGAGGAGTAAAGTTACAGACCACAACAATAAACTCATCAGAATCTTTATCACGACGGATAAAAGAGACTACACTATGGCGGTTATCGCTACAATCAATCCATTCAAACCCCGCTTGTTGGAAATCTTGAGTATACAAAGCAGGTTCAGAGCGATAAAGATGATTAAGAGACTGGAAAAAATCTTTTAACCGTTGGTGTGGTTCATACTGTAATAGATGCCATTCCAAATCTGCCCAAACATTCCATTCACTCCATTGGCCAAATTCCATACTCATAAACATGGTTTTCTTGCCAGGATGGGCGAACATATAGGCAAATAAAGCACGCACATTAGCTAACTTCTGCCATTCATCACCTGGCATTTTGCCAATCATATTACTCTTACCATGGACAATTTCATCATGGGAGAGAGCTAACATGAAGTTTTCGCTGTGGTTATACCACATACTAAAGGTGATGTTATTTTGATGGAACTGGCGAAACCAGGGATCCATGCTGAAGTAATCCAGCATATCGTGCATCCAGCCCATATTCCACTTTAAGTTAAAGCCCAATCCACCTGTATAGGTAGGCCAAGATACCATAGGCCAAGATGTAGACTCTTCCGCAATGGAAAGCGCACCGGGAAAATAGCTAAATAACAAACTATTAACTTGACGTAAAAAATCGGCTGCTTCTAAGTTTTCTCGACCACCGTATTCGTTAGCTACCCATTCTCCTTGTTTACGGCAATAGTCAAGGTAAATCATGGAAGCGACTGCATCAACACGGATACCGTCAATGTGGTATTTATCAAACCAGAACAGGGCATTAGCCACCAAGAAATTACGGACTTCATGGCGATTGTAGTTAAATACTAAAGTCCCCCATTCTTTATGTTCACCTTTACGGGGATCAGCGTGTTCATACAAGTGGCTACCATCAAAGAAGGCTAAACCATGGCCGTCTTTGGGGAAGTGACCAGGAACCCAATCTACAATCACACCAATACCATTTTTATGGCATTCGTCCACAAAGTACATGAAGTCTTCAGGAGTACCAAAGCGAGATGTAGGGGCATAGTAACCGGTTACTTGATATCCCCAAGAACCATCAAAGGGATGTTCGGCAATGGGTAGGAGTTCTAAATGGGTATATCCTAATTTCTTAACGTAGGGAATGAGTTTATCTGCTAGTTCCCGATAGGTCAGAAAGCGTGCGCCGGTTTTGAGTTCGGAAACGACAACTACAGCTTCCTTTTCTCCATTAGGCAATTTAGCAGGTTCAGCACTAGCAGCGTGTAACCAAGAGCCTAAATGGACTTCGTAAACGGAGATAGGTTGAGTGAGGGGGTCGGTGTGCCGCCGTTTCTCCATCCATTCTTCGTCATTCCAGGTGTAAGAATTTAAGTCAGTGACGATAGATGCTGTTTTTGGGCGTGGTTCTTGTTGGAAACCGTAGGGATCTGATTTTTCGTAAATATGGCCTTCAAAATTTTTGATTTCATATTTGTAATGTTGACCTACACCGATTTCGGGAATAAATAATTCCCAAACTCCTGTGTGTCCTTTCCGCATCTGGTGTTTTCGTCCATCCCAGAGGTTAAAATCTCCCAGTAAGGAGACGTTACGAGCGTTGGGGGCCCAAACTGCAAAATAAACTCCTTTAACACCATCTATTTCTGTAGGATGCGCTCCTAATTTTTCGTAAATGCGGTGATGATTGCCTTCACTAAATAAATGTAGATCAAATTCGGTTAAATTGGCAGAAGGGAAGGCATAAGGATCATAAATGACTCTTTCATGCTCCCCTTCTTTAATGCGTAACTGATAGTTTTTGCTCTGGGTGGCTTCAATGGTACATTCAAAAAAGTGCGGATCATGTACTGTATCCATCGGATATTCTTTGCGTTCCTCTGGAACTACTACATAAGCAGCACTAGCATTTGGTAGGTAGGCTCGCACAGCCCAGACAGTTTTACCATTTTGCTCTATGAGATGAGATCCCAGGATTTCAAACGGATCGTGATGTTGATTCCAAACGATGCGATTAACCTGTTCAGGGGCGACCGTGGTTATGGACATGAAGCTACCTATGTGATATATGGTGATTAACTAAATCTACTTTTGTAATATCTACTTATATTCTTTACATTTATTTGCATTTTTGTCGCCACCGTTATCTTACATCAGAATGTGTGCAGATTTTTCTCCGTGGTCAGTTGAGGGTTGATGGTTGACTGATTGTTCCCTAACTAAATATTTAGAAAAGGGAAGAGTTGTAATAATACTTTCCGTAGCTGGAGTAAGAATATTTGATCTCGGATTTGAGGGTTTAGGCGTGGTGGTGGGTTTGTTTGCATTTGAATTTGTAGTTGGGCATATTCGGAGGGGGTTAGTTTTTTGCCATCAATGGGTGATCGCGCTTCAAGAATAATCTCATTTCGCAATATCTCCTCTGGTATATCCTCTACTGGTGGTAATGCTATCACTGCTTTACTGATAGAACTACTTAACCCTACTAAAATGCTAGTGGTAACGCTCAAAATAACAAGCAGTATCCTTTTCATTAATTTCTGTTGGTGTTTTGAGTCTGAATTTTTAATTTTTAATTTCTAGAGTCCTGGTGGCAATGGTTCAGCGCATAACTGATGAATATTGATGATCCGTTCAAAAATCTGTGGATATTCCTGACGATATTGGGGAATCAGTGCTAAAGGACTCAATAAAGCGGCGGCGGCAATATCAGCTATACTTAGGCGATCGCCAATTAAATAATCGCTTTTTTGCCAATAATTAGATAATACTAACAAAGCATTGGCCAGCCTTGTTCGCGCTAATTTTACGGTAGTATTATTAATACCATATTGTTTCCTCACCACCTGAATTACCATTTGGCTAAATGGTGAGGGATCAATTGCTTTACCTTCACCAGCCCGAAATTGATAATAAACAAATCTTGTGGCTGCGCCAATACTTTCATCTAACCAATCTTCTAGCATTATTGCTAGATTTTGCTGTTCTGGATTCGGTAGAAATAAAGTAGGTTCAGGTTGATAACTTTCCAGAAAGTGAAAAATTTGGCTGGAGTCACCTATGGCTTCCGGTTGTCTAGCAATTTGTGGTAAAAGAACAGGTAGCGTGCTTAACCCAGTTAAAGGTTTGACTCTGAGAATATGCACCCCTGGTGTGAGGTTTTCTGTCTGATAACTAATACCCTTATAACCCAATGCCAATCTGGCTTTCCGACAATAATGGGATGTACTAAATTGCAGTAACAACATAGATTACCATGATTTAGGTTATTGACAAAAATCACAAAAAGAGCTTGAACTGGGCAAGAATTGGATCTAACCCAGCAGTAGAACTTGATGAATTTTCCCGTTTTTAACCCAACTGAACATCATCAGGTGGTTGCATCTTAATACTTGATCTACAAAGTTTTTCTACTTTTGGTAGATTCCTGTATGACATAGTTTTTAAAGACCCGGATTTACACAAATGTCACATTAAATATTGTGTATAATGCATCAGTCAGACTCTACAAGTCCTGTCACTAAACAGGTTTTTGAGTTCTCACCAATATACTATATGTGGCAGTTCCATAAGTCCTAAAGATGCTCACCACCAATGAAGAGAGATGTTTATTCACCCATTTAGGGGGTTGATGTGGGGGTTGCGGTAGGAGATGCTGTTGCTTCAGGAGATGCTGTTGCTTCAGGAGATCCTGTTGTCGCAGGAGTTGTAGTTGCTTCAGGAGATGCCGTTGTCGCAGGTGTAGCACCTGTGTCTGCTGGTTCACCACCTGTGGTTGATGCGGGAGATGTGGTTGCTGCGGGTTCGCTACCACCTTCACAAGCACCCAGCATAGTCGCCAAACTTAACATTAAAGCTAAACCAAAAATTCTTGTCTTCATAACTCCTCTTTCACCAATTCTGGCCATAAAATCTTTTGCCTGTTGAATAACATACCTTATTTCTTCATTTTTTTTAACAATTTTTTGATTATATATTTCAACTTATTTCTTTTTGTAACACTTATGTATTTTATATGTAGCATAAAGAGGTGATGATTTCATCTTTTTAAAGGTTACAATAGCTTCAATTCTGGATTTAGATATGTATAGCTGTAGCCAGGATGATTAGGACATAATTGATTCTTGAAACCTAATCATAGCAAGGGTTTTACCATTCCCTTTTACCTCTTGCCTTCTGCTATAACTTGAGAAAATATCTCATCATCATGGAAGATACGGTATTTACCATCAGTTAAATTATGGTTGTTGAACGCAAATCAGCAGTTTCCACTAAAAAAAGTTGGTTTCGACCCAATCCTCCTTTGTTATTCAATCGGCGGCGTTCTGGGAATTGGCATAGAAAAACCCAAAGTTCATCCCAAATGGATACGGAAGCAATACCAAACACATCATCCAATCATCCCTATAGTTGGATAAGTTTTTTGGGTGCTAGGAGAAATAAAATCACCCGCACTGCCACCTCAGAAACAGCAAAAACTCCCAGCACTTATTCCCACAGGGAATCGAGTCCGAGTATACCGACAATGGGTAATACGGGCAATCTGCCTATGTGGTTGGTACATTTGTATAAAATTAATCGGTATTCATCCGTTGTTGCATTTTTATTAGTGGTAGCGACACTAATGGTTTATGGCTGGACAGTATATTCCCAAGAGCTTTGGAGTGAGTCTTATCGCAAATTACAAAGCCTACAACGTCATGAGCGACAGCTTAATACTGCTAATGCTACCCTGACTAGCAAAATGGCACAGGAAGCAGAAACACCAGGTACAGGACTGGTATCACCAAAGGTCAAGGGGACAATTTTCCTGGCACCGTCATCATCTAATCAAAATTCTAGTTCCTCATTTTCTGAGTCTGAGCCGCCATCCCAACAGGAATCTCCAGCACCATTGGGATATTAGGGGTACAGAGGTGCAGGGGTGCAGGGGTACAGGGGTGGAAGAGTTAACAGTCAACAGTCACTAATTCCCTCTCATGGCGAAGTCATCAAGTAAAACAAGATTTGGAAGTTTACGCAATTTGGAATTTAGAAGAGAACGCAAGTTTTCCAGACCGACACAACCGGGAAATCTTGAGACGAAAATGACACCAGAATCAGGAAACATTAAATTACGCCTATTAATAGTATGGGGTGTTTTAATGCTTGCTATGGTGGGATTAGGATTTAAATTATATCAGCTACAAATTCTGGATGGAAAAAAGCTGGCTCAGAGAGCGCGAAATCAGCAAATGGTGAATTTACGTCCTTATATCCCACGTCGTCCGCTGGTAGATCGGGATGATAATACTTTGGCTATTGATCGTCCTGTTTATAATTTATATACCCATCCGAAATTATTTGATGAGTCTCCAGAGGAAATTGCTGAGAAAATAGGGCCAATTCTTGGTAAAGAACAAGCTAATTTGGTAAAAACTTTCCAAAGTAGAAGTAGTGGTATTTTATTGGCTGCGGGAATATCAGAAGAAATTGCTGATAAGCTGATCTCACTACGATTAAATGGTTTGGAATTTTTACAAAAATACTCTCGCTTTTATCCCCAAGGTGATTTAGTGGCGGATGTGGTGGGTTATGTGAATCTTGACCGTCGTGGCCAAGCTGGTGTGGAATATAGTCAAGAAAAGTTATTAGAACGTTCTGGGCCAACGGTCAGGATGAGTCGTTCGGGTAATGGGTCTTTGATGCCAGATTATGCCCCTCAAGGATTTCTTAATTCTGATGATCTGAAACTGAAATTAACTATTGATAACCGTGTGCAAAGAATAGCGCGTGCGGCTTTAAAAGAGCAGATGAGCAAATTTAGTGCTAAACGTGGTGCTGTAATTGTGATGGATGCGGTTGACGGTTCTTTGTTGGCTTTGGTGTCTCAACCCACCTATAATCCTAATGAATATGCTAAATCTGATATTTCTTTGTTTAAAAATTGGGCTGTAGCTGATTTGTATGAACCGGGGTCAACTTTTAAACCGATCAATGTGGCGATCGCTCTGGAAAATGGCGTAATTCAACCAGAGGACACATTTGATGATCCTGGTTCTATTAAAATCGGTACACATACTATCAAAAATGCCGACAGAAGTGGTTATAGACGACTCAATATTTCAGAAATTTTACAAACTTCTAGTAATATTGCCATGGTAAGAATGATTCAACGATTAAAACCATCTTTATACCACAATTGGCTACAGCGTTTAGGATTAGGACAAAAATTAGAAACAGATTTACCTTTTGGTGGCACAGGTCAATTAAAAAGCCTAAAACAATTTACTTCTTCAGCCATTGAACCAGCTACCGCATCTTTTGGCCAAGGTTTTTCTCTAACTCCTTTACAACTGGTACAACTCCACGGAGCATTAGCTAATGGTGGTAAATTAGTCACTCCTCATGTAGTGCGAGGTCTCATTGATAGTCAAGGAGATATGCACTATTCAGTTACTCCTCCTGAACCTCTGCAAATTTTTTCCAGCACAACCACCCAAAAGGTAGTAGAAATGATGGAAACTGTAGTTACGGAAGGAACTGGTAAAGCTTCCAGAATTTCAGGATATCGAATTGGTGGTAAAACAGGAACATCCCAAAAAGCGAGTCCTAATGGTGGATATATTAAAGGTGCAAGAATTACCAGTTTTATCGCTATTTTTCCTGTTGAATCTCCTCGTTATGTAGTCTTTGCAGTTGTAGATGAACCAAAAGGAGAAAATGCCTATGGTTCTACTGTTGCTGCACCAATTGTGAAGACTGTAATTGAAAGACTAATTCCTATTGAACAAATTCCTCCTGCTGATATTGAGGCAAAAGATAAATAGGTAATTGGTGATTGGTGATTGGTGATTGGTGATTACTGCCTAATACCTAACATCTATTATAAGTTTGCCTGAGAGTGGGTTCAATTGAACCTACCTTTTTAAACAACTTAATTAATTCATGGGATTTTGTTTTTTGTGTTGATAAAATTTCCTTTAGTGGAGTTAAAAATTCAAGGTCAGGATCATCTTTGAGGGCAATTTCAGCTAAGTGTAAAATGTTCGTGCTATTGAGTAAAACATTTTCATTTTCAAATCCGTATTTAGCCGAAGTTTGATGTAATTTAGCATCAGGGATAATTGCTCTACCGGGTAAAGTCTCATCTAAAATTAACCCTTTTAATAAGGCTAATAACCCTGCATAAATAGCAAAATTATCACAACTATCACAGGCTTTGAATTCTATTCTACCGATTTCGGCGGGAATGCGAGCTACCTTTGTTAATGAAGGCACACTTTGAATTAATTCTGCTGCTGTTTCCACAAAAACCAAAGTTGCGGATCTTTTACCAGTTCTAATAAATGTTCGGACTGATAAACCTTCCCATAAATCTCCATTATAAAAAGGAGAACTATAAGTAAAAGGAATGATGTAAGGACTATAATAAGTTAACTTTTTACCAATATCAATTAATCTTTCTGTTGGTAAATTTCCTAAAGAAATATTTAAGTCTGGTCCATAGGAAACCATGTAGATATTGGCAGTTTGTTCATCAGGATAAGCTTGTAATTGTCTAATTTCAAAATCATTTAATGGTGGTTGGGGTTCAAACACAGAAGTGTAAGGATTAAAACTAGCTAAAACAGGTAAGAACCCAAAACTAGCGGCAATATCAGTTAATAAATTAAAACTAGCTGTTAATTCATCAATTGCACCCTGTATGGTGGAGTGAATAGTGGTTCTAATTTCAATTCCTTTTGCTACACAGTCAACTACTTCTTCAGAGTTGTTAAATCTTTCAAATCCTTCAATATACCAACGCTTTTTTTTAATCCCAGCATCACCTACTCTTAATTGTGGATAGTCTTGGGGATATATAGGTAATTTGTCCACAATTTCCTTAAAATCTGCAAATTTTGTATTATGGAAATCGGCAAATTTTCCTTGATGATTGAGAAAGGCCACTTCATGTTCAATTCCAAAGCAGAACATAGTTGATTCCTAGTTAGTGAGAAATATAATCAATTATAGCTATTCCGATTCAAGTGAGGTACAAGCAGTAATAATTGAACGCAGATGGACGCAGACAAACGCAGATAATTTTGTACTTCACCAGATTGGAAAACTCTATATATCTGTAGTGTCTAGTAGTTAAGCAAGTGATACCACGCTTTTGAAGTAAATGAGATACAGCAATTTTATAAGCTATAGCAGGAGGCAGGAGGAAAAGCCTTGTTATATATATGTTTTAAGGATTCATAATATCCTAATTATTCTGGCTACAGCTATAATTTTCAAAATTGAATTTCAATCAGTGAAATCCTTTAATCCGTCTCATCCGTGATTATGACTGTGTTTCTTAAACCTTAAATCTGCTATGTATTGATGAGTGTGGGAAAATTGTGGCAAATCTTAATTATTAGTTATATTTCTACGAATTGAGTGTACAGAATTTTAGGCTGTTTGCAGGTAACTTAAATATTGAGTAATAAAAATTTGAGGCGGAAGTTTTTATGACAAGTGCTGCTGATACCTCCTACACTAGCGAACAAATTGCGGCTTGGTTGCGAGGACTTTTAACAATAGCTTGGGCTGATGGTAATTTTGATGCTCAAGAACAGGAATTAATTACTAATCTTACCAAAGATGAATTAGCTCCTTGTATAGACTGGCAGACTCTAGAAATAATTACACCAGATGATTTAGCAGCGATTTTAGGTAAGGGTACACTAGCGGGGGAAAATTTCTTGCGGACTGCTGTGATGGTAGCGATCGCTGATGGTATATACTCTAGCAGTGAAGATGAAGTTTTACAGCAATTTTGCGAAAAATTAGCCCTGCAAGATAATCTACTCACCCCTCTCCGTCATACTCTAGAAGATAAAGTCCAAACCCAAGACTCCCATTCTCTCTCTAGTGGACTGCAAGCACCACACCCAGACGCTTTAACCCCCTTACGTCATTGGTTAGACGGTCTAGAAATTCATGATCCCAGAGTTGCCCGGTTTTTGTGTAAAATGATTCCTGCCCAATGTCCTTTTGAAAGGGATGTCATTCTCTTTAGCAAAAAAATAGTTCATATCCCCCCAATGTGCAAAATTAACCCTCTTTATGAACAATTAGTTGGTTTACGTTTCCGCGCCCTGTCTTACCTTGCAGACAAATGTGGTGAAGATGTCACACCTTATATTTAAATTAGTTGTTATGGCAGGTCAGAGGTGACGGAGTTGAAAAGATTTTGAGGTAATACCAATTCTTTATCAAGATGCACATAATCCCCCTATAGTCGCACCTTGTAAGAGGATGTTTGAAAAGTTTTAGGTTGTGATTTTAGGCACTTACAGATATCCCCTAATGCCCCTTAGCAAGGAGGGAACTAGAGTCAAAGTCCACTTTTTTAGGGGAATTTAGGGGGATCTAAAAATATTTGATACACTATGAGGGACTTTTCAAACAACCTCTAAGGGGGGATGCAACGCCGGGGGGTAATAAACATAAACAACTTCACATAAAATTGGTATAACAACTGACAACTAATAACTGACTAATAACTAAATTATGCAATTTATAGACCAATCAGTAATTGAAGTAGAAGCAGGTAACGGAGGCGATGGTATTGTCGCGTTCCGCAGAGAAAAATATGTCCCCGCCGGCGGGCCTTCTGGCGGTAATGGTGGCAAAGGTGGTTCAGTTATTTTTGTGGCTAATACTAATCTCCAAACCTTATTAGATTTTCGCTACAAACATCTGTTTAAAGCCGAAAATGGAGAACGTGGTGGTCCAAATAATTGCACCGGTGCAGGTGGAAAGGATTTAATTATTGAAGTTCCTTGTGGTACTGCTGTTTATGATGGAGTTACCAGTGGTTTAATTTGCGATTTAATTGAACCTGGACAAAGTTTTCGAGTGGCTGAAGGGGGAAAAGGTGGTCTGGGAAATCAACATTTTTTAAGCAACCGCAACCGCGCCCCAGAATACGCACTGCCGGGATTGGAAGGTGAAAAAAAAGTATTACGTTTAGAGTTAAAATTGTTAGCTGAAGTAGGAATTATTGGTTTACCAAATGCAGGTAAATCAACTTTAATTTCTTCTTTATCGGCTGCACGTCCAAAAATAGCTGATTATCCTTTTACTACCTTAGTTCCTAATTTGGGTGTAGTTAAAAAACCCACTGGTGATGGTACAGTTTTTGCCGACATTCCCGGTTTAATTGAAGGTGCTTCTCAGGGTGCTGGTTTAGGTCATGATTTCTTGCGTCACATTGAACGTACCAGAGTTTTATTACATTTAATTGATGCTACAAGTGAAGATGTCATTGCTGACTTCCATACTATTCAGGAAGAATTGAAAGCCTATGGGCGGGGTTTAGCTAAACGTCCCCAAATTTTAGCATTAAATAAAATAGATGCTGTTGATAGAGAAACTGTAGATTTAGAAGCTTTAGCTAGTCAATTAAATCATCTTTCTTTAGCACCAGTTTTCATTATTTCGGCTGTAACTCGCACTGGTTTAGATCCCATGATGCAGGAAATTTGGCGGGTAATTGATGAAGTTAATGCGTTAGAAAATGTGGAGGTTGGGGTGTAGTTGATAGGTTTATTTGGTTATGTGGTTGTGGGAGTTTCTAACCCTCTCATTTTTGTATGTAATGAGGGGTTTTTAGTTTGTTATTTACTCAGAACGATTTCAGGTAAAACCTGATTTAACTTACCACTACGATAACCTTCTAAATCCAATGTGACATAGATAAATCCCCAGGTTTGAAATGTGGATACTAGAGTTGGTAAATCTGTAGTTGAGACAAAATCTTTAATTTGATCTGGTGATAATTCAATTCTGGCTGTATCACCTTCGGAACGTACCCGTAAATTTTGCCACCCTAAATTTCGTAAATAAATTTCTGCTCTCCTTACTCGTTGTAATTTGGCGATGGTAATTTCTTCACCGTAGGGAAAGCGCGAACTTAAACAAGGTTGTGCTGGTTTATCCCACCAAGGTAAACCTAGTTGTTGGGAAATTTGCCGAACTTCGGGTTTAGTCACGCCAATTTCTGCTAAAGGCGATCGCGCACCTCTTTCTTTTGCAGCTTGTATTCCAGGACGATAATCATGTAAATCGTCTGCATTTACCCCATCCACTACATAAGGATAACCCAACTCTAAAGCTAAAGGTTTAAGGGTATCGTGTAATTCACTTTTGCAAAAATAACAACGATTTACTGGGTTAGATGTGTAATTAGGATTGTCCATTTCCTGGGTTTGGACAATTTGATGAGCAATTCTGATAGTTGCAGCTTGAATTTTTGCGTCTTCTAATTCTTCTGGTAATAGAGAAGGAGAAACCGCAGTTACAGCTAAAGCGCGATCGCCTAACACATCATAAGCAATCTTAGCAACTAATGTACTATCAACTCCACCAGAATAGGCGATCAAAGCCTGTCCCATTTCGGCAAATAAGGCCTTTAATTGTTCTAGTTTTTCTGTTAATGTCATTTTTCCCCAAAACCCCATAACATTTGACTAATTCTATTGTAGTCATGGAGATCCAATGATCATGCTATAACGAACTACTACAGAAAGGCATAAATAAACCAACCATTCCAAATCTCTGAAAAACTTATGCTGTATTCGTTTTGACTTTTGACTTTTGACTTCCGCCTTGCGGTACTAGATCCCCAACTTCTAGCCAATATTTATAATTTATTTACATAATTTAAGAAAGAAGTCGCTGATTTTTTCACTGAAACTATTTGATAAAATACCTGTATTCTTCCTAACATATCATTAAATTTTGTATAGATAATCTCACTTAAATTCTTCTAAGTAATAGAGTATTTAATAGACTATAGTAAATTCAAATTTTATCCACGCATAAATGATCATGGCAATTAATCCCAAAAAATTTTATCGTGCTACTGAACCATCAAAAACCCTAAATATTACTAATCCTCAAGATAAAAAATATTATATTGATTTTTCCCAAGTGCGAGGAGGTCAAGTTATTGAAGAATTATGTAATAGTATTACTTGGTCTGAAGGTTTTACTTGTAATTTATTTACTGGTCATATCGGTTGCGGAAAATCCACAGAATTATTATGTTTAAAACAAAAATTAGAGGCTGAAAATTTTATTGTTGTCTATTTTGAAGCCGATGAAGATTTAAACATGGGTGATATTGAAATCAGTGATATTTTATTAGCTATTGCCCGCCGAGTTTCCACAATTTTAGAAAATCTTCATCAAGATAACCATAAATCTTGGCAAAATGTCTTTCAAAATGCTAAAAAATTGTTATTAAAGAAAGTAGAAATTGATCTTAATGGCAATATTCCCGGAGTAGGTAAATTTGAATTAGGGACTGATTTTGAAAACAATGTGAATATTAGTCTCTCCACAGTGATTGGTAATATTAAAGCCAAAACCAAAGATGATACTAACTTATCTCACAGATTAAGAAGTTATCTTGAACCCAAAACAGAAGGAATTTTAGAAGCATTAAATAAGGGTTTATTTGAGCCAGTTAATGAAGAACTAAAACAACAAGGTAAAGGCGGTTTAGTAGTCATACTTGATAATTTAGATCGTCTGACTAATACACAAAAATCTTCAGGAAAACTGCAATCAAATTATATTTTTGCAGAAAGAGGATCAGATTTAAGTCGTTTATCCTGTCATCTAGTTTATACTATGCCTTTAGATTTGCGTTATTCTGATGATTACCCAGTGGTAAGACAAAGATTTAAAGGTACACCCATAGTATTACCAATGGTAGCACCTAAATTACGCAATGGTGCAGAAAATAAACCGGGAATGGAACTTTTAAAACAGATGGTTTTAGCTAGAGCATTTCCTGATTTATCTCCAAAAGAAAGATTAGGAAAAATTACAGAAGTTTTTGATCAAGTTGAAACTTTGGATAAATTATGTATTTTTAGTGGAGGTCATGTCAGGAATTTACTGATTATTCTCAATAGTTGGATCACGAAAGATAAAAATTTACCTTTAACTTTAGAAGGTTTAAATAAGGTTTTAACTAATCAATTAAGTGAACAAATTCGGTTCATCAGTACATAGTATGCTTAAATATTAAAGTAAAAATTCCAACCAGATGAGGAAGAACAGCAAAACCATTGATATAGTTGACTTAGGAGACCAAATTGTAGTTGACTGTAAGAGAAAATGTTGAAATTTAGG
>JBJTUF010000304.1:0-8550 GCA_046080565.1 Cuspidothrix sp.
TCAAATTTTTGCTGTAGCTCGTAATTTAGCTCTAAATCTTTACCGTTCTCATGACTTTAAAAACATGGCTCAAGCACAAAGATTTGCTTCTTTTGGTCTTACCACTCTCAAGCAATTATTTAGAATGAAATAGCCCTGAATACATATCCCTCTGAATTTAATTCTAATACTACCAATACATCTAATTTGAATACTACCAATTTGAACCAAGGTGTTTCTGCCTTTAGTTCTAGCTTTAGTGGTTATAGTTCCTATGGTAGTCAATGCGGTTTATCTGTTTCTGCTGGCCATATCAATAATGGTGATCAAAATAATTATCAAGTTTTAGCTACTTTTAATACTAATCCCTGTACAAATCAAAGTGATTTAGAAAATATTAAACAGAATAATGAAAATAAAAGAGAAGTAATTAGGGCAAATTCTAATATTATTACTGCTTGTATTAATGCTAGAACAGAAGCGGTAAAAAATAGAGTTAATCCAGATACCGTTTGTAAGATTCATGATTTTCAAATGCCTATAATTCCCTAAATGAAATCTGGATAAATACTATTTTAAAATTAAAAGAAGATAAAACTTTTAGATTTAATTTTTTATTTGTGCTGCATATATTGTAGGGGTTTAGCATTGCTAAACCCCTACGTTTGTGGGAAAGTATTAAAATTGATGTATCGTTATCCACAGGGCAAGCCAAATAAATGCTATACTAATACAATAAGTCCTAGAATATAGTAGTGATAAATTTATGAGTTCACCATTTCCAGGGCTGAATCCCTATTTAGAAAATCCTGATTTATGGTCAGAAGTACATCATAGATTAATTACAGCGATCGCTATTGCTATTTCTCCTACCTTACGTCCTCGATATCGAGTAGCTATAGAAAAACGCACCTATAGACTTGATACTGAAGACTCTTTATTAATTGGTATTCCTGATGTGGCAATTTTATCACTTAAACAAGAACAAAAAGCAAATATTAATAAAACTGCAATAGCAACTTTACCCACAGAAACAGAAAATAAAGCAATTACAGTTACATTACCATTTCCTTTAGAAATTAAAGAAGGATATTTAGAAATTAGAGAAGTTTCTACAGGTAGAGTAGTTACTATAATTGAAATACTTTCTCCTACCAATAAAAAAACTAAAGAAGGTAGAAAATCCTATTTAGATAAACGGGAGAAAATACTACAAAGTGATACTAATTTAGTGGAAATTGGCCTAATTAGAAGTGGTGAAAAAATGCCCATTGTCACCAGAGTTAATGATACAAACTATCGAATTTTAATTGTTAGATCCTATAAATTCCCCTCGGCTCAATTATTTGGATTTTCTGTTAAAGAAACTATCCCTAATTTTCCCATACCTTTACAAAAAGGAGAAGAAGAAATAGAGTTGAATTTACAGCATTTGTTCTTAGAAATCTATGAACAAGCAGGATTTGATTTAACTTTAGATTATCATATTCCTCTTGTACCAGATTTGTTAGCGGAAGATCGAGAATGGATGGATACATTATTAAAATAACAAGGAAAAAGAGAGTAAATGAAAAGATAATTAATTAAGCCTACTTATTTACCAATAAAATCAACATAACCCCCCATATTTTCATCATCTGTAGCAACAATTATGCCTCCTGTCGCACCAGGAATAAATTCCAAAGCTTCAATTTTATGATATTTATCGCGGTAAATAGGGAAAAGCTGCTGATTTTGTTTCCAGAAGATTTGATTACCATTAACTGTTAAATAACCTGCAACGTAAACAGCAGATGAAAATGGTCCATCATTACCACCATCACTCGCTGCGCTAATATAAATAATACCCGCTTTATCTATTTTTAAATCAGAAATATGGCGAACTTCTCCAGAGGGAAAAGGTACTGTAAAATCACCAGAACCGACAAGATTGATTTGAGATTTATCTATATCTAAAATCCCCCAATAAATTTTTGCTGGTTCTTTTCCTTCACCCCGATGCGCCCAGACTATGATCATTTTACCGTCAATATTTTCCACACTCAAAGCTTCAAAATTACTACCGCGAATAATTTTTGGTAACTCAAATTTTTTTACAAAAATAATCTTTTGTTTTTGATCATCTAATTGCAAATGATATATATGACCATCACTTGTTAAAGCTAAAAACTCAGAGTTATTTTTACTCGGAAGAGAAGTTAACGCTTCTAAATCATCTGGTAATACAGTTTTTTCAGGCCAATTTAGTGGTATATATTCGGGCTGATTTTCACCATCAATGTGAATAATTGCTAACCTGACTTGATTTTTTTGTTTATTATCATGGACAATCAAAAAATCTAAATTATTGTCTTTCTGTCTTAGCAAAGCTATACCACTAATGCCAAAATTAATACCACCACGAACAGGCCGCCATTCCTGCGCTGTAGCTGGTTGATATATAAATAATAATGATCCTAAAATAATCAGATTGATCACTAAGGGCGAAAATTTACGCATATCAATGTGTTTTGTGTGATGTAGCTTATATTACATCATATCAGTTTTAGGATCGAAATGAAAATTTTTAGTTAAATCCCTAGATGCTTGAGATTATTCTTAACGCATAAATCCCTATTCTAAAAAATTAGGTCTTGCTTGCTGATTTAACTTAAATTTTTCCTCTAATAATGTCCATTTTTCTTGTTCAATTATATGAATAAACTCGTCGAGATTTTGGCGATATTGTTCTAATGAATTTAGTAGTGCTTGGCGATTATATTGTGCCATCATTACTCCCAATTCTGGATTTCCTCCTCCAACTCTACTGGTATCCCTAAACCCAGAACTGGCAAAATTTTGTGATAGTTGGGCAATTTTTGGGTCAGTTTCACTCAGACAAGCCGCTATTAAAGAAGCGCTAACCATCACTGGTAAATGAGAAATCCAACTCACTGCGCGATCATGTTGTTCTGGTTGACAATAGTAAATATTTGAGCCAAGAGAGCGAACAATGTCTTCTACGATCATAACAGCATGATCAGGTGTTGTTTTTATTGGCGTGATCACATAAGGCCGATTAACAAACAAATTAGGTTGTGATGCTTCTATACCCACATCTGTTTTACCAGCCATAGGATGGCCGCCCACAAAATTCTCCCATAAAGGAGAAATTGCTTCTACTATAGGTTTTTTAACTGAACCAACATCAGTGATAATAGTAGTCTTAGGTAGATAAGTAATCAAATCTTGGATTTGAGGTACTATCATTGCTATAGGAGTACAAATAAATACAACTTCTGCGGATGCTAACAAACTTAATTCTAAGCCAGCTTGATCGACATTACCGAGGTTAATAGCGTTTTCACAGGTTGATTGACGACGACTGACACCTAAAACATAGTGTCCTTGTGAACGCAAATCAAAACCTAAACAACCGCCTATGAGACCTAATCCTAAAATACCAATTTTCATTTTCATTGGGAACTAAATTTTTACTGGTTCTTGTGGATACTGTACCAAGTTCAACTATCAAAGTTGGCCATAGCAGGGTAGATTCATGAATATAGAAGAATTATTAGCAAAATATGCACAGGGAAATTTAGATTTTAATGGTATTAACCTGGCAGAAGCAAACTTAAGTAGTATTAACCTCAGTAATATTGACTTGAGTGGTGCAAATTTAAGTGTATCTAATTTTAGTGGCTCAAATTTAAGTAAAGCTAATTTAACCAATGCTCAACTCAATGTCGCTCGACTAAGTGGTGTAAATCTGACGGATGCTATTCTCAATGGCTGTAGTCTGAATGTTGCCAACTTGGTACGAGCAGATTTAACTCGCGCCCAACTTTATGGGGCTTCTTTAGTCCGTGGTGAATTAGTGCGTGCAGATTTAACTCGCTCTAATTTATCTGAAGCTAATTTAAGTGGGGCAGATTTGCGAGAAGCTACACTTAGGCAAACTAATCTCCGTAGAGCTAATTTAAGTGAAGCCAATTTACGAGGATGTTTCCTCAGAGAAGCTAACTTAGAAATGGCTAATCTCCACGGTACAGAGTTAGGAGCTTGTGATCTAAGTGGGGCTAATTTACGAGATGCTGAACTTAGACAAGCTAACTTATGTTTAGCGAACCTAACAGGTGCAGATTTACGAGGAGCTAATCTGCGATGGGTAGATTTGCGTGGCGCTAACCTGCGTTTTGCAGATTTAAGTGGAGCAAAATTGAGTGGTGCTAACTTAATAGCGGCAGATTTAACCAATGCTAATTTAACTAGTGCGAGTTTTGTTCATGCTAATTTAACCCAGGCAAAATTAATTAAAGTAGAGTGGTCTGGAGCAGATTTATCTGGAGCTACATTAACCGGCGCAAAACTCTATGGTACACTGCGATTTGGCTTAAAAATTGAGGGGATTACTTGCGAATGGTTGGATCTTTCTGTTAATAGCGATCGCTCTATTATCCAAAATTTTACCCCAGAAGAAGCCAAAGAATTTTTTAGTGCTACTCCATCAACCTTGAGTATTATAGTTGACTCACCCCTAAGTCACGAAGCGCATTTTGTCTTCGCCGGAACTTATTATCAAATCGCCCAAGAATATCCAGCTTTGATACAACCACCTAGTATAGAAATTAGTAACCGGAGAACCATTTTAACTTTTGTTGTAGAAAACGACTTAGCCTTATTTCCTACAGCTTTTATGGCAATTCTTCCTTTTAAGGATAGCACCATCACCAAAAAGAATATCTACAATATGGCGGATATGATGCGTGCCGAATTTATCAATCAGAAGGATATGAAGTCCATAAAAATTATCAGACAATTAATCATTCTCCTGGCAGAAGCCATGAGAAAAGCTAAAATGATTGAAGAAACAAAAAAAAATCTGGAAGTAGCTCAAAAACTAATTTTTTTTAAAGCACCCACTCAAACACTATTAAGAAATTCTAGTGCTAACAACTTGACTATCTATGATAATCCTAACTATGGTAAGAGAATGTTGAATAATTTAAACAATAACAATGATGTATCCATAGAATCAGAATATCTGATGCCAGATTTAGACATAATTGCAGATTTTATTAAAGGATTTTATTACATTGAGGAGTCAAAAGGTGATGGTTGACGGTTGACAAATAAAACTGGAAGAAATTACCAATCACCAATTACCAACCCTTAGACTACGCTCAGGGCAAGTTACCAATTACCAAAAAATTACAGGAGATAAAAATGCGTAATACCTTTAATCGAATGATAGGTAAAACTCGTTATGTTGTCAGTCGGTTATTTCTCCATCTCAATGGTCAAGAAGTAGCGCCAATTTTAGGTGTTATCAATCGCGCTGCCAGAAAAGCAATTGATGCTGATGGTGATTTAGAAGTTCTAGGGGAAGAATTGGTGCAATTGTGCCAAACGTTTCTCCAATATGATGAATATTGGTACTCTGCTGCTAATGAAGGTGATGTCTTTTGGAGTGAAGGCGAGGCCGGAGATTATGTCAACGAATTATTTACAGACTCCGCTCAAAGATATGGGGCTAATCTGGATTTTACTTCGTCCAGCAACCAGCCTTTAACACTTCCTGTGACCGAAAACATCATAGTGATGATTACCGTAGCGGCTGAAGGTGAATTTCCCGAACTAGAGACAGATTTAGCGAATATTTCCGCTTTAAAAACAGCCTTCTCTACCCTAATTAATCTACACTATAAACATAAACTTCGGGCTATCCAAGTGCATTTCTCACCCGCCCAGTTAGGTGACGAACTTTCTCGTGATCAGCTATTGGAGTATTACCCAGAATTGATTCCATTGTAAATTATTCGTTAGTCTGTAACTGTCAAAAGTACCGCACAAGACATGAAAAACATCATTATGACCATACTCCGTAAACTTACAATTGTTTGTTTAGCCTTGAGTTTGTCCTTAACAACTGTCGCCTGTGGAGGTGGAAACCAAGTTACTTCTTCAAATCAGGGTGTAAGCCAAAATACTACTCCCACCAAATTAAATGATGGACAGTATGATGTTCAACAGGGTACATACAATGATGGGAATGGTGAGTACACCCTGTTTTTACTCAATCATACACCTCCCACCTTTGCCACAGAAAAACTGCAAATGGCAAGGTTAACTGATGATGAAATTAAAGCTGGTAAGAAAACCTACCTCAAGGTAGAAAACGGTCAGCCCATGTTATACATGACCGAAGATTTTAAAATCGAATATGTCCATAACGTCACAGAAACCAGAAACAATCCCCAAACTGGACAAAGAGAAACTGTGATTGTACGCCAAGAAAGTAGCTTTTGGGCCCCATTTGCTGGAGCGATCGCAGGTCAAGCCATTGGTAGTATGTTGTTTAGACCTCAATATTATGTTCCCCCCGTTTATCAGGCAGGTGGGATCATGAATGGTTATGGTGGTTACGGTTCTAGCTATGATTCAGCCGTTTCTAGTTATCGTTCTCGCTACAACGAACCACCCGCAGCCGTGAGAAATCGCACTACTTTCCGCACCACAGGCAACATCAGAAACACATCATCAGGCAGTGCAAACCGCACCACAACCAACGGACGAGCTTCCGGTTCTGGTTTTGGTAGCAATACCCTGAAACCTTCTGGTAATAATGGCTCTGTGCGTCGTAATTCTGGTAACGGTTTTGGTAGTGGTGGACGTTCCAGTGGTCGCCGTTCTGCTGGTTTTGGTAGCAGAAGAAGATAATTCAATTTTGGATTTTCGATTTTGGAGCGACAACACTAAGGGGGAAGGATTCGGACAATTAATGATCGGTTTTTACCCCAGACTATAGATCCTAATGTTTCGCTCCTACTCCAGATCCCCGACTTCTTAAAGAAATCGGGGATCTTTGATCTTCATACCCTCCTGTCTCCTATACCATGACAGGTTGCGGCCATCTACCCACAGCCTTACCGATTACAGCCAATTCTGACATTAATTGATCAAAAGCATCGGGGGTTAAAGATTGGGGTCCATCGGATAGAGCTTTTTTGGGATTGGGATGGACTTCAATCATGAGAGAATCTGTACCAGCAGCGATCGCCGCCATAGCCATAGAAGGAACAAACTCAGACCAACCCACACCATGACTAGGATCAATCATCATCGGTAAATGGGTTAACTTCCGCAACACCGGCACAACGGATAAATCTAAAGTATTGCGAGTATACTGACGGTCAAAAGTTCTGATTCCCCGTTCACACAAAATCACATTGGGATTACCCGCCGCTAAAATATACTCCGCCGCCATTAACCAATCTTCAATTGTTGCCGCCATCCCCCGTTTTAACAACACTGGTTTCGGTTGCGCCCCCACTTTCTTCAGCATCGAGAAATTTTGCATATTTCTCGCCCCCACCTGAATCACATCGGCAACTTCGCCAATTTTCTCTAAGTCTTCAGTATCCATTACTTCCGTAATAATACCCAATCCACTCACTTTCCGCGCTGTAGCTAACAATTCCAAAGCACTTTCACCATGACCTTGAAAAGCATAGGGTGAAGTCCGGGGTTTATACGCCCCACCCCGTAAAAACTTAGCCCCCGCAGCTTTTACCCGCAAAGCTGTTTCTATAATCATTTCCTCATTTTCCACCGAACAAGGGCCAGCTACCACCACCAAAGGATGATGTTCACCAAAAATCACCTCACCTTGAGGAGTATTCACCACCACCTCAGAAGCTTGGCCATGACGGAACTGCCGACTAGCTCGTTTATAGGGTACTTCCACTCGTAATACTTGTTCAATCCAGGGACTTAATTCTTGAATCCGGGGTAAATCTAAAGCCGCAGTTTCCCCCACTAAACCAATTACTACTTTATGTTGCCCAATAATTTTTTCTGGTGTCAAACCCCAGCTAGATAGTTCTGTAGCAATGCGATTAATCTCTTCCTGTGGGGAACCAACCTTCATGACAACAATCATCTGCAAGTTCCTTTTTAAGTAAATTTTTTATTCTCGACTTACGCAAAACCTACTTCAAATACCCTCATTGCCACCTAAGGAAGCAATCTCAAACCCCTACATTTCCTTAAAATGCGTAAATCCTATTATTAACTAACGATTAGATTAACAACGAAAACTTATGAAAAAAAATGTAGCATCCGGCACTTTTCCCCAAGAGGGAGTAATGAGTGCTTTCATTATACTAAAAAAATAAAAATCTATGTCTTTACAAAACTTTTCCTGTGTCATCAGTCATATACAGCATATTTCATATCAATCAAGTACAAGCTCAAATCATAAAATCCTTGTGGAACAGGCATCCTGCCTGTTAACCTCACACCTCATAACTTAGGAAACTACTTTAAATACCATCATTGCGACCTAAGAGGATGTTTAAAAAGTTTTAGGTTGTAATTTTAGGCACTTACAGATATCCTCTAATGCCCCTTACCAAGGAGAAAACTAAACTCAAAGTCCCCCTCTCCAAAGCTATCCATTACCCACATCTTTCTTAACATGAAATTTGACAAAAAGGAGTAGTTATGCGGGGGGGGAGGAAGACAAAAGATGATCAATGACTCTAATTGAAGACAAGGAGAGAAAAGAGAGATTGAAAAAGCCTCATT
>JBJTUF010000305.1:0-4625 GCA_046080565.1 Cuspidothrix sp.
GGTACATCAAATGTTCCAAAAAACTATAGAAGAATTAATGCAATTTAGCCGCTATCGGTTGAAGGATTACATCAAAGGGCAAAGAGCTATGAAGCTTGCTCTCTCTAGCTTCTAGCTATCTTGTCCTCCTGTCAGCATCAAAACCCACTGTGAGTAAATCACCATTAGGCGCAAAAGCTAAATTACCAATGAAGTTATTACTAGGTGGTGTATTTGTTGTATAATTGGTAGAAAGAGTATCTACTAACTCTCCAGTTTCCAAGTTATAGCGTCGGATATCGTTCGCAAAATCACTTACATATAAATCACCATCTTTCCCAACAGTTAAACCCAGCAAACTCACAAAACCAAAACTATCTGTTGATGGTTGAGGTGTGGCAAAAACTGTTGGTGTTGATCCTGCTATTAGTGAGTCATAACGTAAAATTTGACTGGGTAAACCTGCACTAAAATCAGCCGAAATTTCTCCCGTGTTAATATCTGTTTTGGCTATACTACCTTGAGTGGTAACATACAGACTACCATCAATAAAGAGTAGTCCATTGGGTCCATTTAAACCACCTGCTTGACCATTTCCTTGGGCAAAAATATCAATAAATGCGCCCGTTGTCCCGTTATAACGTAATATTTGATCACTTAAAAAACTAGAAACGTAAAAATTTCCATCAGGCCCATAAGCAACGCCATAGGGACGAATTAAACCACCGCTTTCATCTAAGTTTGTATTTGGATTATCGCCGATAAATACATCTATAAAATTACCTGTTTGACCATCAAATCTGAAAATTGAGGAATTTCCTTTGGTTGTACCAGTAGCTATATAAAGGTCACTTTTACCATCACCATTACCATCTGGACCAAAGAGTAAAGTATCAGGTTCATCAAGTTTACCTTGAGTAGCACTAATAAACTCTCCTAAAGATTCACCTGTAGTAATATCAAATTTAAGAACATTATTTCCTTTAGTATTACCAACTAAAAAAATATTATTTGTATTTTGCATATTTATGTCTCAGAAAATTATTCTGTGTAAAGTAAATTTGCTGAATTACCCCGTAATAGTTTATCCTAGTCTGGTATTTTGAGTCAAATAAAATACAAATTTTCTAAATGTACCAGGAACTGCTATGCTAGGAACATAATAACTATTAAGGAAACAATGCGATCGCCTACTCTTACCCCGACAATGACTGCTTTTCCTTTGACTGCTGTAGTTGGTCAAGAAGCAATTAAGATAGCTTTGCTGTTGACAGCAGTAGATCCCGTTTTGGGGGGTGTGGTAATTGCAGGTCGTCGCGGTACGGCTAAATCTGTGATGGCGCGTGCAATTCACGCTTTATTACCACCTATTGAAGTTGTTCAAGGTTCTGTTAGCAACTGTGACCCCAACCAACTAGAAGAATGGGATGATAAGCTTTTGGCTGAAGAAAGACAGGAGATAGAAACGGAAATTATCCCTGCACCTTTTTTGCAAATTCCCCTGGGTATTACGGAAGACCGACTTTTAGGTTCTGTGGATGTGGAACAGTCGGTGAAACAAGGTGATACGGTTTTTCAACCGGGGTTACTCGCTACAGCTAACCGAGGTGTGCTGTATGTGGATGAAATCAATTTACTAGATGACCAAATTAGTAACCAACTTTTATCGGTATTATCGGACGGACGTAACCAAATTGAACGGGAAGGAATAAGTTTTCAACATTCTTGCAAACCTTTGTTTATTGCAACTTATAATCCAGAAGAAGGGGCTTTAAGAGAACATTTACTTGATAGAATTGCGATCGCCCTTTCAGCAGACGGAGTTCTGGGTATAGATCAAAGAGTACAGGCAGTGGAAGTTGCGATCGCCTATTCTAAATCTCCCCAAGACTTTCTGCAACAATACAGCGAAGACATAGACTCACTCAAAACCCAAATCATCCTCGCACGGGAATGGTTAAAAGAAGTCACCATCACCCCAGAACAAATTACCTACCTCGTTAACGAAGCTATTCGCGGAGGTGTGGAGGGACACCGTGCAGAACTGTTTGCGGTGCGTGTTGCCAAAGCAGCAGCAGCCTTAGAAGGACGTAATACTGTTAATGCTGAAGATTTGCGTCGTGCAGTCGAGTTGGTGATAGTTCCCAGAACTACCATCATTCAAACTCCACCCCCAGACCAACCACCTCCACCTCCACCTCCACCACCCCAAAGTCAAGACGACTCAGAAGAACAGCAAGAAGACGAACAAGAAGAACAGGAAGAACAACAGGAAGAACAGGAACAGCAAGAACCTCCTGATATTCCTGAAGAGTTTATCTTTGACCCAGAAGGGGTAATTCTTGATCCTGAAGTGCTTTATTTTACCCAAATGGCACAACGGCAAGGTAAATCGGGTAGTCGCAGTATTATCTTTTCTGACGACCGGGGACGTTACATTAAGCCGATGTTACCCAAAGGCAAAGTAAAACGCATTGCCGTAGATGCCACATTGCGAGCCGCAGCCCCGTATCAAAAATCACGTCGCGCTAGACAACCAAATAAAAAGGTCATTGTTGAACAGGGTGATATGCGTTCTAAGCGGTTGGTAAGAAAAGCCGGTGCTTTAGTGGTGTTTGTCGTTGATGCTTCTGGTTCAATGGCTTTAAACCGGATGCAATCTGCTAAAGGTGCGGTCATGCAACTGTTAACCGAATCCTATCAAAACCGTGACCAAATTGCATTGATTCCTTTCCGTGGTGAACAAGCGGAAGTTTTATTACCTCCTACCCGTTCCATTGCTTTAGCGAAAAACAGGTTAGAAAAATTACCTTGTGGTGGTGGTTCGCCCTTGGCACATGGGTTAACTCAAGCGGTAAGAATTGGTGTCAATGCCAAAATGGGTGGAGATATCGGTCAAGTTGTCATCGTGGCAATTACTGATGGTCGTGGTAATATTCCATTGTCTCGTTCTTTAGGTGAACCCCAAGAACCAGGAGAAAAACCAGATATCAAAGCGGAACTGCTAGATATTGCAGGGAGAATTAGAGCATCTGGGATGCAATTACTGGTAATTGATACGGAAAGTAAGTTTGTTTCCACGGGTTTTGCTAAGGAATTGGCGAAAACTGCTGGTGGTAAATATTACCAGTTACCAAAAGCGACTGATAAAGCGATCGCAGCTATGACCAAAGGAGCGATCGCAGATATAAAATCAAAGTAAGGAGTTTTGGGATTTCCAAGTCCAAAATATCCCGATAAATGTAGGGGTTTAGCAGTGCTAAACCCTTACCAACTACACCACTAACAAACTAAATCATTTATTTTGTAGATAATTAATTAGGACTTACGCAAGTGTCACACTAAAAAATCTGTTGTAGGGTGCGTCAGACGGTATAAATCATGCAACTAAACATATTCTTGATATCTGACGCACCCTACGAATGTGCCAGTTGCGTAAGTCCTGTTAATTTATGACTCATATTAAAATAGTAAAAATGGAGTTTAAAAACTATGACACAATTAACATCACAACAACCAAGAAGAAGAGGCAGAATTTTTCCTGAATTAACTTTATCACCCGAAGAGTTAGCTAGACGAAAAGCAGAAAATGAAGCTGAATATCAACGTTATCGGGCGATTTTTGAGCGTGTACGTCCTGAGTTGATAAAAGACCATTATGGTTGGTATATTGCAATTGAGCTAAATAGTGGTGATTATGTGATTGATCAAGATAAAGAAGTTGCACACAAAAAAGCGCATGATAAATTCCCAAATGCTGACCATTGTGTTTTTTGCTTAAATGAATCTGGAGCAGTTGGACGAATATGATACAGGGTTATTTTGATGAGAGAAGGCAGTTATTTTTTGAAGTTGAATTAATTACTGCTGATGGGTTATAGATTCCCTTTTTGATACTGGTTTCACGGATTTTATGGCGATTAATACACAAGATCTAGATAGTCTCCAATGGGATTATATTATATAGATAAAGAAACTTTGCGAACTGCTCAGGGTGAAATTACCTTTAAAAGATATTTAGGTAAGGTAATTTTGGATTATCAAGAGTACGAAATTCCTGTTTATGCTGGGGATGAATTAACGGAAATTCTATTGGGTTCAGCGTGGTTGGAATTTTTGCCTTTGGTGGTGAATTTTCAAGCTGGTATTTTGACTTTGGGATGAATGATTTTGGAGAAATAAACCACGAAGGCACGAAGAGAGTTATTTTTAATTAATTGGTAAGTCGCGCAAATAGTAAAATTTATCTGTTTTCCCATCACTTGATTTAATTCTTCCTAAATAACCTGTCAATGGTGATGATAGTTCTATTAATATTTCGTGCATTTCTTCTGTTTTTAGTGGTTGTGGTGGATGTGATCCGAAATATGCACCATGTAAAGTGTCAACTCCTGTAGATTCTATTCCTGCATTTTGGAGATAGTTTTTAACGAGTTGGATAATGTGCGATCGCAATTTAATCTCTTTTTCTATTTTATCTATATATTCATTAATTTTATCATTAGATGCTGACAGGAGGACAAGATAGCTAGAAGCTAGAGAGAGCAAGCTTCATAGCTCTTTGCCCTTTGATGTAATCCTTCAACCGATAGCGGCTAAATTGCATTAATTCTTCTATAGTTTTTTGGAACATTTGATGTACCCCA
>JBJTUF010000306.1:0-3137 GCA_046080565.1 Cuspidothrix sp.
GGAATTGCAGAACATTTATCAGATAATGCTAGGGTATTTAGTTTTAATTTAGATGCAGAAGATATCGGGAAAATAGATACAGTTTCTCAACATTCGCGGGATTTATATCAATTAATTGGTGATTGTGGAGATGAATATAGAAGGTAGAGTAGTGGTAATCAAAAAACTGCCTCATTAATTACAGTTAAGCTGGGGATACTTTGTTTTTGTGTCAACAACACTAGCAGAGAATTTTGCAATTGGACTAATTGAATACTTTAGTCTGTAGAACTTTTGTATTCAATACCTTAATCTCTTTCTATGCAACCAAGTAAACTAGACCAAAATTTAGGGCTAGAAATACAACGTCGTCGTATAGAAAAAGGTTGGTCTCAAGAGTATCTAGCAGAAATTACGGGTCTGCATAGAACTTATATTAGCCAACTAGAACGAGGATTAAAAAGCCCATCCGTAAGAGTTCTGAGTCATATCACGAACGCCTTAACTGTAACAATGAGTGAATTTTTGCAAGCTGTAGAGGAATCTTTAAGTGTTGACAGAAAACGAGATTGAGAGGCTAAAACAAGCTATTATTGCTACTGTTGCATCCCCAGTTATTGGGTCAATAGAAGATTATGCTTGGGAAGCTATTTTTCATTATGTTAAAGATATTCCTCTGACAGATCCAGCTTTAGGACGTAGTAAACTGCTTTATGATGCGGTTAATTTTTTAACTAAAACGGGTTGGTCATTAAAATCTCTCCAACTGAGTAACTTGAAAATTAGTAGTACATTTTTCTTTGTGATTCAAAGGGCAGATGTTATTAGTAAGGCTGATCAACTTGGTTTTCCTGGTTTAACAGAATTATCTCCTCCAGAACAACTAGGTGCGGCTATTATTCAACATTGGAATGAGAAATTGATAACCAATCAGTCATTACAAGGAGTTGAAAATAGTTATGAAAGCATACTACTAAAAACCATTAAAGGCAATGAATACGTTTATTGTGAATATCCTTTGTATCCACTTGATCCAACTACTTTTAATTGGGCATGGACGGTAAACAAGAAAACAGGTAAAAGTGGTGCGGGTTTACAGGGTAGCGCAGGAGATAAAATTGAGTTAGTTTGGTATAAGAATCAAAAACAACTGTTTAAAGCTAGAATTATTCCTTCAGAAGCAGTGAGGATAAATATTGAAAGAACTCGTCTTAACCCTGAGAATTATGTTAAAACAATTCTTGCAGCTTTACAAGCACAAAACTCCTAATATCTAACTTTAGATAATGCACTCAGCAATTGTTTTAGCTAATAACGGAGGTACAGATTCACCAATCTGAGAAGCCATTTCTGTATATGTTCCTAAAAAGTGGAAAGTATCTGGATAAGAATGAAGTCTCGCAGCTTCACGTATTGTAATGGTTCTATCTTCTGTGGGATGAAAAAATCTACCAGAACCAGGATGAAAAACCCATCTTGTAATTGTCTTCGCCGGCTTATCCCAATAAAGCCTTCCATAAGCACCACTATAGTGTTTTTTAGGTGCTAATTCTGGTGGTAAATCTCTGGCATCTTGTCCTTCTTTTAACAGTCTTACTCTTGACATTTGAATTGAGCTTAAAGCACGAGCAATATGGTTTGTAATTCTTGTGCTGTTATGTCGGATTAAAGCTTGATAAGTTGTTTGTGGGTCCGATGGATATCTATCTTCATCATATTTTTGTCCTGCATTTAGTTTTGGTAAATCTCCAATTGCATCTTTAACTGTTACGATTGGAAAAGGATCAGATTTTAGTAGATTCGTTTGATAAGATGATTCCTTATATGATTGCTTATTTTTATAACCAATTTTAATATCACCATTATGTGTAGGTTCTGGTAAGCAAATTAAACTTTCTAAACTAGCAATAAAAAAAGCTCTACTTCTTGTTTGTGGTACTCCATAATTAGCAGCATTTAAAGATGATGATATAACTTTATATCCTAGCAATTCTAGTTGATTTGTAATTTCATACTTGAATAAACCTTTATATGCTGTCAAAATTTCTGGAACATTTTCCATAATGACATAAAGAGGTCTAAACTCTTTGACAAAATCTAAAAACCTTTTGTATAATTGATTTCGAGGATCATCTATATAGCGATATTCAGCAGGTATATTTTTGGAAAAACCTTGACAAGGAGGACCGCCAATTATTGCTTTTAATTGTTCTCTCTCTAAGCCTAAATTTTGACGAAGTTCTGAGGGATTAACTTCACGAATATCTTCATGGATAACTTTAGTATTAGGGTAGTTATGTTGATAAGTAGCTAAGGCTTTTTTATTTGCATCAATGGCACACAAAGCTTCAAAACCAGCTAAGTGGAAGCCCGTAGTTAAGCCACCGGCACCGGCGAATAAATCAATAGTTTTGTTGTTCATATTAGAATACTATAGTATTCATTGCCCAATGTCAAGTAGGATGATCTTGTGATAAGTACAGTATAGAAAAAATCCTCAATCCTCAAAAATGAATAACAAAACTATTCCCAATGGCTACCTCAGCAAAGTCCATCATATCGCTTTTAACATCCAAAATATGGCAGCATCTCGCTATTTTTACCATTGGAGTCAATTTTAGCGCCTAGCCTAAATTTTTCTGAATTTTATCTGATAATACAATTAGCCTCCTCAAGCAAAACCTATGGAAACCCTCACTTTAAACATACCTCCCGCAGTAAATTTAACAGATGAGCAGTTTTATCAACTTTGCATTGCCAACGAACCTTGGCAATTAGAACTTACCCAAACCGGAGAATTAATTATTATGCCCCCCACAGGTGGAGAAAATGGAATTATAAATGCTAATTTAAGTACAGATTTAGGTTTATGGAATCGTCAAACTAAATTAGGTAAAGTATTTGACTCCTCCACCGAATTTAAACTACCCAGTGGTGCATATCGCTGTCCTGATGCAGCTTGGGTAAAACTAGCACGTTGGCAGGCTTTAAGTAAAGAGAAAAAAAAACGGTTTCCCCCCCTTTGTCCTGATTTTGTGGTTGAATTGCGATCAGAAACGGATAGTTTAGAAAAATTACGTACTAAAATGCGAGAATATGAAAATAATGGGGCGCTTTTAGGTTGGTTAATTGATCCACAAACACCCTTGGTAGAAATT
>JBJTUF010000307.1:0-29673 GCA_046080565.1 Cuspidothrix sp.
TAAAGGGGCAATATAGCGCGGTGGCAGGCTGTTATCTGCGGCTCTTTCTCTCACCTCTTCTGGTAATAAATCTGATGTCATGGCAGTCCATTCATCAGTAAGTTGACGGACTTCTCTCCGGGTAATGCGATCGCCTTTTTGGGCGGCTTCACTCACCATCTGTTGTACTTCTGGGGCAGCTTTAGCAGTTTCCACAAAGGCACGTTTACTAAAGTTATTCACACTTTCTGGATCAAGTTTGCCTTCTTCTAGTAAAGTATCAGCACTATTAGCTAATTGAATCCAAATATAAGCTTGAGTTTTACTAATTTCTCGTTCTTTAAGCCATTTAAGGAAGCCAGTACCGCGGCCATCTCCCCCTTTCTTTTCCCGATCACGAATAGCGCGTAAAATGCGACCTCGCCAAATTTCCGTTTGCAAATCAAAGCGATCGCATACCTGCCAGGCTACATCTAGTTGTTGTAAAAAATCGGACTCAGGAATTTGTTCATCTTCTGGATCAGGCAATTCAAAGTCTAAATCTGCTGGCTGTTGCAGTGCAGCAGCAATATCATTCATGGAGTCGGTATCTTGCACGATGGTAGCTGGTTGGGGTATGCGATTTAGCTTATAGCAGGAGGCAGAGGGCAGGAGGCAGAGGGAAAAGCCTTATCCTGTAAGATTTTTAATTTTCAGTTTCTATCTCATTCCACTGCATACCGCTATATTTTCACACAATTTGTGTTTTGAAAATTGGTGATATAAAGCAAGTAAGTATTTTACTGCAAAAATTAAATTTTAGGGGACTGGGAAAATGAGAAAATGAAGAAACAAAAAACTCTTCTGTGTTGACGGTTGACGGTTGACTGTTCCCTGTTCCCTATTCCCTATTCCCTATTCCCTCTTACACTGTCACCTGTCACCTGTAACCTGTCACCTATTCCCTTATGAATATACAAACTGCCAAAATCCTCGATGGTAAGGCATTAGCCGATAAAATTCAGATAGAACTAACTGAAACCATCACTAAATTAAAAGATCAAGTGGGGCGATCGCCTGGTTTAGCCGTATTAATGGTCGGAGATAATCCCGCCTCAGCCGCCTATGTCCGCAACAAAGAAAAATCCTGTGCCAAAGTAGGAATTACCTCTTTTGGTAAACATTTTCCTACCCAAACTAGCCAAACTGAATTAGAGGATGTCATTGTCCAACTTAATCAAGATCCTAAAGTAGATGGAATTTTAGTTCAGTTACCTCTCCCCCATCATCTGGATGCTGTGAGTTTATTACATTGCATTGCCCCAGATAAAGATGCCGATGGACTTCATGCTGTCAACTTAGGGAGATTGGTGCGGGGAGAGACAGGTTTACGTAGTTGTACTCCTGCCGGAGTCATGCGGTTGTTAGCCGAATATAAAATTCCTTTACAGGGAAAAAAAGCGGTAGTTTTAGGACGTAGTATTTTAGTAGGCAAACCTATGGCTTTAATGCTGCTAGAAGCTAATGCTACAGTCACCATAGCCCATTCCAAATCCCAGGATCTATCAGATATTACGAAAGATGCGGATATTCTCATTGCCGCTACAGGTATTCCCAGAATGATTACTGCCGATATGGTAAAACCAGGCGCAGTTGTGGTAGATGTGGGAATAAACCGTGTTAGTGATAGCAGTGGCAAAAGTCGTTTAGTCGGCGATGTTCAATTTGAAGCGATCGCTAATGTGGCAGAATATATTACCCCCGTTCCTGGTGGTATTGGTCCAATGACGGTGGCTATGTTATTGCAAAATACTGTTTCTAGATATTTGCAAAGCACAGCCAATTGAGAAATAATTTTTGATGAATATTCATTCATGATTCCTCACCAAAACAGGTAATCAATTTTGGATTTTAGATGACTCCACAAATGAGTTCGGAGGCGTTAACACCCAGTAAGAGTTGAAATTTTAACTCTTCAATCCAAAATCCAAAATCTAAAATCTAAAATTCGGTAAGCTTTTCACCTCTCAACTCCCGTTAAATCGGTACACACATCACAAACAACAGCCCCTTATTTTGAACAGTAAAGAGGAACTACAGCATGGTAGCAACGGATAAAAGATTGGAAACCCCAAAAAAGTCAGACTTAGCTAGTTTTAACCTCGCTACCTATCTCAAAGAACGACAACAGCTTTGCGAACAAGCTTTAGATAACTCCATTACCGTCGTTTATCCAGAAAAGATTTATGAAGCAATGCGCTATTCCCTCTTAGCTGGAGGTAAACGTGTTCGCCCTATTCTTTGTTTAGCTGCCGCTGACATGATTGGAGGCACTATCGAAATGGCTATGCCTACAGCTTGTGCTGTAGAAATGATCCATACCATGTCATTAATTCATGATGACTTACCCGCCATGGATAATGATGATTATCGTCGCGGTAAATTGACAAATCACAAAGTCTATGGTGAAGATATCGCTATTTTGGCCGGAGATGGTTTATTAGCATTAGCCTTTGAACACGTAGCCGCCAAAACCCCTGAAAATGTACCTAGGGATAGAGTTTTACAGGTAATTATTCGTTTGGGTAAAGCCTTGGGTGCGGCTGGTTTAGTCGGTGGTCAAGTAGTAGATTTAGACTCAGAAGGTAAATCAGATATTTCCTTAGAAACCCTGAATTTTATTCATAATCATAAAACCGCAGCCCTATTAGAAGCTTGCGTAGTTTGTGGGGGAATTATTGCCAGTGCATCCGCCGAAGAAGTACAAAAATTAACTCGTTATTCTCAAAATATTGGTCTAGCTTTCCAAATCATAGATGATATTCTTGACATAACTGCTACCCAAGAACAGTTGGGTAAAACTGCTGGTAAGGATCTCACAGCACAAAAAGTCACCTATCCTAGTTTATGGGGTATTGAAAAATCCCGCGATAAAGCCCAACAACTCGTTGCTGAAGCTTGCGCTGAATTAGAATGCTATGGAGAAAAAGCCGTTCCTCTCCAAGCCCTCGCTCACTTTATAACCAGCCGCAATCACTAAATCGAATTTTGGATTTTAGATTTTGGATTTTAGATTTGGAATTGCTGACTCCTCACAACTACTACTCACATTTACTAACATCACCAAAATACCATGCAGGACATAGGCGAAATTTTTAACAACCGGGTACTGCTGGTTGCCCTAATCGCTTGTTTTGTAGCTCAAGGATTAAAGTTAATCGTTGAGTTATTCAAACATCGCAAACTGGATGTGCGTGTTTTAGTAACTACGGGAGGTATGCCCAGCGCCCATTCAGCCCTAGTAACAGCTTTAGCCGCAGGTGTGGGACAAACTTTAGGTTGGGCATCTCCAGAATTTGCTTTAGCGACGGTTTTTGCCATCATAGTTATGTATGATGCTGCTGGAGTCCGTCAAGCTGCTGGTAAGCAAGCACGCATCCTCAATCAAATGATTGATGAATTATTCCATGAAAAACCTGACTTTTTCCAAGACCGTCTCAAGGAACTACTAGGACATACACCAGTACAAGTCATTGTCGGTTCAATTTTAGGTGTGACTATTTCTTGGTTAGCGCGGGCTGCATATTAGTCATTGGTAATTGGTAATTGGTAATTGGTAATTGGTAATTGGTAATTGGTAAACAAACCACTGACAACCAACAACTGACCACTGACCACTGACCACTGACAACTATCAACGAATTATTGAACGGAGTAAAACTACTTTCCGACTGTCTGCCAAGATAGCTACAAAACCACTTTCGCTGAGTTTTTTTAATGTATTATATGCTTCTTTTTGATTAGTAGTATAAACTGCCAACAAGTAAGGGCGTTGACCATAGGAGACAAAACCCACATCACCCCCAACTGCTTGTTGCAAACTATTAACCATTTCTGGACGATTAAAATAATCTACTAGAATTGCATAACCTTCTCCTAATATTTTCGGGTTATAGGTAATTTGGCTCTTTGGTACTTTTTGGGCTGGTGTTGTTTGTGGTGCTGAACGAGTTGTGATAATACCAGATAAACCAACTATATTCTGAATATATCTAGCCCAGCGATTGGCATCATCAGCTTTTTTAAAACCACCAATTCGGGTGACTGTTTGATTGTTATATTTACAAACAACTGTTTTTATTTCTGTGGGTAAGGCACTACGTAATTGCTTTTGATTGTCAACTGAAGGGCTAATTACTAATAATAGATATTCTCCTATTGCTGGTGCTTGACAATTAGGAATATTTTGTTGGGCAACTGCTGGATAAATACTACTAATTAAGGGTGGGACTGCTAGTAATAAAGCACTGGGCAAAATTTTGAATATTTGCATAAATCATTGAATTGCTAATTGGTAATGGGTAATTGGTAATCGGTAATTGTTGACAGTCAACCGTTAACAGTCAACCGTCAACTGTCACCTATTAAGAAACCGTGCTAAGGGATGCTAAAGGGTTAGGTATGGTATCGGAAGGGGCTGAAAATTCTCCAGTAATTACATATTCTAAGCGCAGTTTGAGCCAGGTAATAAATTGGGAATTGGTGGAAATAATGGCTGCTGCCGGTTGGGGACATTTCTTTTTAATTTCAGCCATTGCTGGTATTTCCAGAAAAGCTGGTTGTTTGATTAACCAAAAATCAATTTCTTTTTCTTGCTCATGATAATTACGAGTACGTTCTTTGAGAACTTCCTCTATAGGTTCTTCTTCCATGAGGAAGTGTTGACTGGCCAAAATGTAATAGTATGTTTGCATTTGTTTCTTTTGCTGACTCATTCATGATTTTAGGGTACAGTGTTGATTCTGTACCCTGGTGAAGAAGCAAGGGACAAAAGGCAAAGGCAAGAGATAATGTAAGAAAAATTTGCTTTAGATAAAAGCTATTTAGCAAAGCAAAATAGAATTTAAGTCATCCTCTTGTTCCCGTTTTGCCTCTTGCCTGTTCCCTGTTGCCTTGTCTAACTTTTTTTCAATCCTTTAAACCAAGAACCAAAGGGACAACCACTGTCCTTTTGTTCACTATTTTCTAGTTTGCCACCTGCTGTCAGCTTTTCTAAAAACAGGGCATTATCAAAATAGTGTTCTAGGGAAACTATTTTTAAATCATCGGTAACATGAGCAACACTCATACCGATAATTTCTACGGTTTCACCGGTGGGTGCATAACCTTTATATGTACCCTGAAAATGTCCCCAGTGTCTCCATTTAAATGTAACATTGGGAGGTCCTGAATAAACTGCTAAAACTTCCCAGGGGAAACCTTGGGGAAAGGTGCTGTGAAAGATATCGTGGGATGATTCAAAACTTTCTTCTGAAGCTTTATAATGTTCAGAATCAGCCATAAATAAATTATAAGTACCTTTAGCACCTAATTCGGCGGCGGTGTATTCTTGTCCTCCATTACTTGTAACCCGAAATTTGTCATTGACGACAGATAACCATTGTTGGGGGTTGGTTTTCCATGACACTTCCATCTCGAAAGTTCGCACCAGATTTTCGACGATCGCTTCTAGTGTACCTTCTAAATGATGGTGGATGCTCTCTTTCGCTAGATTTTCTTGAGAACGGCTGTAGTCAGGGGCTTTTTGATAACGCCATTGGGCATCTTTGCTGGCTGCAATGACTTTGGCTCTATCTTGTACCCATATAGGAAGGTTGTTAGACTGTGTGGAAGTCATAGAAGTTTAAAGTTTCCAAATTGACTCTTATTTTTCTGGAGTTACGCAGCTAACACCCCTCTAGGAAAAATTAAAAAAGAAGAAGCCCTTTTTAATTGATTAATTTTTAATTGGAACGAAGTGACATTGCTTGTTTCATTTCGCGGACGGCTCGTTCTATACCTACTAAAGCTGCTCGGCTGATGATCGTGTGACCGATGTTTAGTTCTTCCATACCTGGAAGTGCGGCAATGGGGTAAACGTTCCAGTATGTGAGTCCATGACCAGCATTTACTCTTAATCCAGCTTTAATGGCTTGTTCACAACCTTGGGCTAATAAAGCTAGTTCTCGATGACGAGTGGTTTCGTCTTTGGCTTCTGCATATTGACCTGTATGCAGTTCGATAAATTTGGCTTTTACCTTGACAGATGCTTCAATTTGTGGTGGTTCGGCATCAATAAACAGACTGACGGGAATGCGGGCATTTTGCAACTTATCAACTATCCCACCTATTCTAGCAATTTGTCCGACAATATCTAAACCACCTTCTGTAGTTACTTCTTCTCGTTTTTCAGGAACTAAGGTTACATAATCGGGTTTGATATCGAGGGCGATCGCTAACATTTCGTCAGTAGCTGCCATTTCTAAGTTTAAATGGGTTCTGACAGTTTGGCGCAATAGTCGTATATCTCGATCTTGGATATGTCTTCTATCTTCCCGTAAATGGGCGGTGATGCCATCTGCGCCGGCTAGTTCTGCGAGTACCGCCGCCGCTATGGGATCTGGTTCTACAGTGCGTCGAGCTTGGCGAATGGTAGCTATATGGTCAATATTAACACCGAGTGTAGGCACGCCTGGGTTCTCCTGTTTGACTTTTACTTGAGTTTCAGATTTTGATTTTACCTAATTCATCGGCTTTGAGTAGATGGGCGTTAAAATTATAGGCAGATAAAAGGCGTTGCGAATTACAAATTACTCAGAAGCCATAGTCCTAATTTTCCCATTATGGAATTAGTTAATAAATATGTGCAGCAATGTTTAACTATTGGAAGAAGTCAAGCGATGCGAAATTTTAAAAGTTGGGTTAAGGAGAATGTGTAATCGCTAGGATAATTACAGTTTTAAGCAGTATTTAAATTATGAGAACTTTATATCAAAACCATTGCATTTTTGATTATTCCAAATGTTTTTGGCACTCTGTTCACTGACTGTTCCTTCCCTGATTTCAGTAGCGATCGCCAAAAAATCTCAATAATTTATAACAATTGTAGGAAGGCAAAAGACAAGAGACAAGAGGATTCAAAAATATAAAGGTGTACCGAGTTCCATTCAAAAATCAAATAGGCGTTCTATATATTTACATTGCGGTAATAAATCCATGTATATACATGATATTAAATTACTCTCCCACTACATAACCATCACCAAACCCTTGACGAGCAAAGATTTCAATCATCTCACTACGAGTCAAATTATTTGCTGCTGCTAACTGATCCAACTTAGCCCAAGCGGTATCTGTAAGCCTGATAGACCTGAGCTTTTTAGACTCAGAACCGTAATCAGCCTGAAATTGTCCGCTTTGGGTGCGTTTGCGTCGGGGTGATTTATGCCTTGTGCCTGAATACTTGTTGCCATGTATATCTTTTTTGTTGCTGGTGATTAAATTAACCAGATTATCTATCAGGCGATCGCTCTCCATTGGTAAAATCTCTTCACAATGCAGCATATTCTGAATAATTGAGAAATGGATTAAAGTCCCCAGAAAAATCCGTGCTGCTACCTCCGCGTCAGGTAATTGCAATTCTGGATGGGCGGTAAAATATTGAGTCAGCAAGTCTAAAGCAACTTTATCTACATTACGGATAAAAACCTGCGCTAATAAGGGAAATCTTCCCGATTCGGCAATAATCAGCCTGACAAGATTCAGTAATTCCTGGGAACAATTAGTGTGATCCAACATACTTTTTGCTAACTGACGCAACACATTCTCCGGTTCACCTTCCAAAAAATGGGTGTCTTCCGGGTTAACAACAGCCAAATATTGTTTCTGGGCTAATTTTTCAATTAATGCAGTGAATAATCCTTCCTTATCCTGAAAATAGCTATACACCGTTGTTTTTGACACTCCTGCGGCTGCTGTCACCCGATCCATCGTTGTTGCTGCGTAACCGTGTGTCAAGAACTCCTGCATTGCACCAGCCAGAATGGCATCAACTTTCTCTACTAACAGCGATCTTTCTTCGACTTCCTTTTTCTTTCTTGGCATATAGATTAATTATTTTTCCAGTGAGTATTGACAAAACTGGAATGAACGGTTTAGTTTAGTTATATAAATAAACTAATTAGTTTAGTTCCCATTTTAAATCAAAGTGGAAAACTTATGGTGCGTGATGTAACAGATAAAGATTCCGCATTCTGGAACCCCAGTTTTCGTACAATTATGATACTGACAACAGCCATAATTATGGCAATCTTGGGAACTAATGGGTATAGATTTCTACAAATTAAATCTGAAAATACTGTAATCCAACCAGACCAAGTAACTACACTGCAAATTAAAACAGTGACAGCATTGGGGAGACTCGAACCCAAAGGCAAAGTAATTAAACTTTCTGCACCTACATCTAGTCAAGGTAGCCGAGTCGAACAGCTTTTGGTTAAAGAAGGGGATAAAGTCAAAGCGGGGCAAATAATAGCCATTTTAGATAATCGTTCCCGTCTCCAAGCCGCTTATCAAGAAGCCCAAGCAGCCGTGAAGATTGCCCAGGTAAACTTAGAAAAAGTGCAATCAGGCGCGAAAATAGGCGAAATAAAAGCACAAAAAGCCGATATTGCCAGAATAGAAGCCCAAAAGCTAGGAGATGAATCTGGACAAAGACAAATCATAGCCAGGTTAGAAGCGCAATGGCAAGGAGAGACCACCGCACAACAGGCAACAATTAATAAACTACAAGCTGAACTTAAAAATGCTCAAGTAGAATTGCAACGCTATCAACAACTTTACCAAAATGGGGCAATTTCTCAGTCATTATTTGACGGTAAACGTCTCAGTGTTGATACTATTACTCAACAATTGACTGAGGCCAAAGCCAACCTCAAACGCATTGATAGCACTGGACGTAGACAAATTAGCGAAGCTAAAACCGCCCTCACTCGAATCAATTTCACAGGTAGCAAACAAATCACCTCCGCCCAAGCCACCTTAAATAAAATCGCCGAAGTCCGTCCCGTAGACATAGCTGCTGCCAAAGCTGAAATTAGCCGTACCATAGCCGCAGCCCAACAAGCAAAAGCTACTTTAGATCAAAGTTATGTAAAAGCACCTCAAAATGGTGTAATTTTTGACATTTATAGCCGTGCAGGTGAAGTAGTATCCAATAACGGCATTGTCGAACTTGGACTAATAAACCAGATGTATGCAGTAGTCGAAGTTTACCAAAGTGATATTAATAAAATCCGTCCCCAACAACAGGTAAAAATATTTAGTAACTCTCTACCAGGTCAATTACAGGGAAAAGTAGATTGGGTTGGCTGGAAAGTACAACGGCAAAATGTGATCAATTCAGACCCCACTGATAATATTGATTCCAGAGTTGTAGAAGTTCATGTTCAGCTAGATGAAGCCTCAAGTAATAAAGCCGCAAAATTTACTAATTTACAAATTAAGGCGGTAATTTCACTATGATCGGATTCATTCAAGCAATCCAAAGACGTACACCTTTGGGATGGTTACAACTCAGCCATAGTAGAACTCGCCTGTTAGTTGCAATATCCGGTATTGCCTTTGCAGATGTGATAATTTTTATGCAGCTTGGCTTTCAAAATGCCTTGTATGATAGTGGTACTACCTTAAACCGGGCTGTAGTTGCAGATATAGTTTTGATCAGTCCGCAAAGCCGGAATTTGCAAAATATGTCTACCTTTTCCCGTAGAAGACTATATCAAGCGGCTGATGTCCCTGGTGTAAAAGCTGCTGAACCCATGTATATTAGTATGGTGACTTGGAAAAATCCTCAAACCAAACGCAAAACCACAGTCCAAGCAGTTGCTTTTAATCCTGAACAACCGGCATTAAATATCCCAGAAGTTAACGCCCAATTAGATAAAATTAAATTACCAGATCATTTTCTTTTTGATCGGGCAACTAAAGGAGAGTACAAACAAGTTTTTAGTCAAATTGATGCAGGTAAAATTGTCACTACAGAAATAGATAAACGGACAATTAATATTAGTGGATTATTCCAATTAGGCTCATCATTTGGGGCTGATGGAACAATAATTTCTAGTCCTGAAAACTTCATCCGCATCTCTCCCAAACGACAAATAGGAAGTGTCACTTTGGGTTTAATTTATTTGCAACCAGGCTATGATCCTCGGCAGGTAGGAGCAACCTTAAAATCCCATTTGCAAGATAATCAAGATGTTCGAGTTTTAACACGCCAAGAATTTATCAAATTTGAAGAAGATTATTGGAAAAAAGAAAGTCCTATCGGATTTATTTTTTCATTAGGTGTATTTATGGGATTTATGGTGGGTGTGATTCTTGTTTATCAAGTTCTCTCCACCGATGTTAATGCCCATATCAAAGAATACGCCACATTTAAAGCAATGGGATATCAAAACTCATATTTATTAGGTGTAATTTTTGAAGAAGCAATAATTTTAGCAGCGTTAGGTTTTATTCCTGGATTTTTTATCCCGTTAGGACTTTATCAACTAGCAAGAACCGCTACAAATTTACCAATATATATGACTGTAACTAGAGCATTAGTGGTTTTTATCATGACAATAATTATGTGTGCCATTTCCGGGGCTATAGCCACAAATAAGCTACAATCAGCCGATCCTGCGGATATGTTTTAAAGTCACAAGTGATAATAGAAAATTGTAGGTTGGGTTAAGCGACAGTGCAACTCAACATCAACATTAAACAGGAACTTTAAAAATGTTGGGTTTCCTTGCGTCAACCCAACCTACATTAAAACGTGATTTCTCTGTGTACAAAAAATCCTGAATCAACAATGAACAATATTAACCTTGATAAACCTGTAATCTCTATCCAAAAGCTTAATCATTTTTTTGGCAGTGGACAACTACGAAAACAAGTGTTATTTAATATCAACCTGACTATTAATACAGGTGAAATTGTGATCATGACTGGGCCATCTGGTTCTGGAAAGACTACATTGTTAACCTTAGTTGGAGGATTGCGTTCTGCTCAATTTGGTAGTTTAAGAATCTTAGGTAATGAACTTTGTAAAGCTAATTCTAGACAGTTAACCCAAGCAAGACGTAATCATGGTTTTATTTTTCAGGCACATAATTTACATCATAGTTTAACAGCAATTCAAAACGTGAAAATGGGTTTAGAATTACAGCTAAAAATGTCAGCAAAGGAAATGTTAGTACAGTCACAAAAAATGTTAGAAGAAGTCGGATTAGAAAACCGCCTTCATTATTATCCAGATAATTTATCTGGTGGACAAAAACAACGGGTGGCGATCGCCCGCGCCTTAGTCAGTCAGCCCAAAATCGTCTTAGCTGATGAACCCACCGCCGCACTTGATAAACAATCGGGACGGGATGTAGTGGAATTGATGCAAAAATTAGCCAAAGAGCATCATTGTACAATTTTGCTTGTCACACATGATAACCGGATTTTAGATATTGCTGACCGGATTATTTACATGGAAGATGGTCATTTAGTCAGAGAAGAAAGTGATTTTTTACAAAGTATAGGTGCTTAAAATACCTGGCGATCATCATCGCCAGGACAATATTAATGGCCAGCTTGTTGAATCAAAATATCCAATTCCTGCTGCATTTTGCTTCTAACTAACTCATAGCATTCATTAACATAAGTGCGATCGCTGGCGGCGGCTTTTCCATACCTAGGAAACACAATTGGGGGACAAACCCTAGTGTGGATAGGCATAGGCAAGGGAATATTAGGCAACGGTCCAATAGCTAGTCCCCAAGGTAAACCCAGATAAATGGGAAACACCAGAGGATCAACTCCAAATAACCAAGGCATCCCCAATTTATGAAGTTGCTCCATGATTTTATAGATATCAGTCAGGACAATCAGAGTATCATGTGACCCCCAGGAAATCGCCGGTACAATTGGCACATTTTCCCGTAATGCCAACTTAATAAACCCTTTTCGGTCAGCAAAGTAAATTTTATCCCGCATAGCATGGGGTCGAAACACATCCTCTGCCCCACCAGGATAGACTAAGACACTCGCGCCAGCCCGTAAAGCCGCATAGGCCATTTTAGGATGCGCTCTGACTGCGCCAGCTTTCATGGCCATTCCTGCGGCTTCAGGAAATACCTCCCATACTTTAGGGTGCATTAAACCATAAATTGCTCTTGTAGCACCAAAGCGCCGCCACCAATCATACAACATCATCGAAGTATCAGGAGATGCTAGTCCGCCATTATGAGAACCGACAATGAGGATTTTTTCATCAGGAACATTTTCCCAACCACTGGTTTGGACTCGAAAATAACAGTTATATAACAAGCCCAATACAGGCATGATAGACTCGATGAACCTTGGATCACGTTGATTCAAAGACCATCCGGTGTTAGTTTTTGGCAGATGTTTTAGTTTTAACATTAGGAAATTTTATCAGGATTTCTACGGATAAAACAATCTCTTGTTTTGTCGTTTTCTCCAGCCTAACGCAATCTTTCCCTGGTTCTACTCAGCATTGTCAGATATCTCTAGGAACTGAATCGGATTTTAAGCGTCTGATCATGGGTAGTGGTGCAAAATAAATTTCATATTGAGAAAAGGTGACACTTCGACAAGCTCAGTGCATCGCAGGTGACAGACAAGAGATATAGATATTTCTCTTTTTTCCCAAATATGTAATTAATTTTGCCTAGGTAATTAATAGTACAACAAAGCGTAAGTTAAGCAAGCATTATAAATAGGGAAAAAGCCTGTTTAATCTGCTTTTTTAATTTTTAATTGTTAATTATTAATGTCGCCCTGTGGTACTAGAATACTGGACTTAGGCAAAACCTATTCAAATACTATCATTGCGACCAAAGGAAGCAATCTCAAACCCCTAGATTTCGTTAAAATGCTTAAGTCCCATAGACTATTTAGAAATTGATATATGATTGGCAATCTCAAGTACGGAATTTAGGTTTTTTGTGGTGTTTAATTTAAATATAGATGACACTACAGCGATTTTCAAAGAATCTTCTTATAAATTGCATTATTAACAGCTGGGGGAGACAAATAAAATGAAAACTTTAAATCTATTTACACTTATTCCAGTAGGATTAACCATCAGTTTATTACTGACTCAAGAAGCTAGTTTTGCCAAACCCGCCATGACTAAGCTGAAAAATCCCCTTCAGGCAGATCCGATCAGTTTAACAGGTACATCTGGAGGAAACGTTAAAACTGATTGTGGTTATATTTCCACTACACCTAGTCAAGTAATTGATGTAACCGAATCATTACCTTATCTCCAGTTAACAGCAGAGAGTGAAGGCAGACCAACACTGTTAGTTGATGGGCCAGGAGGACGTTTTTGTGTCTTGAGTAATGATAGTTCGGAGCGTAAACCTAAGCTGTCTGGTTACTGGACTGTAGGACAATACTCAATATATGTGGGTGAATTGTCAAAAGTAAAACATAACTATACGCTGTCTATTTCCCAACAGCAAAAATAGCTGTTTACCCATCAAGAGGCAGAAATCAGTCTAGCTTAGTTTTGTGTAGGAGTCTAACGGATCGTATTTTTGCCAACAAATTGCACTCCTAACATGATATTGGTATTACAGAGACTCAATCTCTATTATCAGTTGACAGTATGGGTTGTCCAAAGCTATTCATCGCAGAGATAGCAGCGTACTACACTCATCCCGTGAATACGTAGAGATTTAGCATCATTTTCAAAGCTTCTGTTAAGCATCAAAATCTTTAAGGGGAAATATGTTTAGAAGATTAATTGGGGTTGTTGTTGCTACTATTTTGCTGACATTTCAAATGCTTGTCGGTAGTGCAACAGCCGTAGAACTGAGTGAAACTACCCGCACAGTACCATTAAATGACAAAGGTGATACGACTGTACTCAGTTTGAAACAAGTTAGAGAAGGCAAACGTTTATTTAATTTCGCTTGCGCTCAATGTCATGCCGGTGGGGTTACTAAAACTAACCAAAACGTGGGACTCGAACCAGAAGCTTTAGCAGGAGCTACTCCCAAGCGCGATAATATCGAAGGTTTAGTGGACTATTTGAAAAATCCCACTACCTATGATGGTGAAGTAGAAATTTCTGAAATTCACCCCAGCATCAAGAGTTCAGATATTTTCGCACAAATGCGAAATCTCACAGATGAGGATTTAAATGCGATCGCTGGACACATTCTCTTAGAACCTAAAGTTATTGGCACTCGTTGGGGCGGTGGTAAAATTTACTACTAAATTTACCAGAATACATTTACATAACCAATAACAATAGTAAGGGCAAGATAATTTTGCCCTTATTTTTATATCTATTGAATTCTAAGGTTTTAATCATCCATAAAAGCGTTACCCTAGATGGTAAAGTTCAAAAATGATTATGACACCCGAAGAAATAGCAGCTACATTAACAGAGTTATTTAGTCCTGAACTTGTCAAACCTCTAGCACCTGGTTCTTGGCAAATAGACAATTCTGATTTTCGTTTATTGGTGCTGCTGTCAGAAGATCATACTTGGTTGCGGATATTGTTGCCAATTATACCTTTGCAAGAAGCTGAACCTTTTTTAACTCAGTTTCTAGAGGCTAACTTTGATGATACTCAAGAAACACGATACGCTGTATATGATGGAGTTCTTTGGGGCGTATTTCAGCATAACAGTGGTAGTTTAAGTAATGCAGATTTTACTAATGCGATCGCTCGTCTAATATCATTACATCAAGCTGGTATCAATGATGTGTTCAGTAATTTAGTAGAAAATCGCATCCGGGAAATTGTTCAAGCATCAAAACAACAGGGTCTATCTCTAGAAACCACAATGCAAAATCTCGACCGCTTTTATGCAGAAGGTTTATTAGGTGATCTTAACCAAAATGCCCAAGCAAGAGAACAAATCTTAGCAGCTTGGCGACATCAATTAGTCCGTCTTTGGGGTGAAATGTAGTTGACATGACAGGGAAGTAGGGGAGATATTGATTCATGACAAATAAAGCCGGCTAGGAATCCAGAGTATGACACTCGCAGAAATCCAAATTCAAATCAAAAACCAAATCGCTAAAATAGAACAGCAAAAAACAGCATTATTAGGTTCTCAACAAGAATTATCTTTGCTGTTAGAGAAGAAAAAAATTATGGAACAAGCAGCTTATGACAAGATTAAAGAAGCAGCCCAGTTATTAAGAGAAGCACAAGCTGATTTAGAATTTACCAATGAAGATATTCTAGATATTACCAAATCAAAAATGATCAGACCTGAACCAGAAGACAAGATTGATATATTAGAAGAATATGACAAAGATAGTTTAGTTTTAGGATCTATAAAAATTGATTTAGCAAAATCTGGACTTAGTATTACAGAAGGTCAGGAAGAATTGGTGAATGCCATCAATGAAAAACTAGAGGATTTTGAATTTGCTTTATCCCAGTTACCTATAGAAGAAAGAGAATATGCTAAATTAAATTTACAAAATATCATTGGTAATTTTATCAATCAGTAATAAATTGTCCCTTTTAACTCCTACTTCTTTGAATTTATGGATATTGTTGAAACCCTCAAAGCCGATTATGCTAGATTTCCCGAAGATCAAAGCTACAGCATTTATGCTAACGACGTTTATTTTCAAGATGCAGTTTTCAAGTTTCGCGGAATCGTACTTTATAAATGGATGATTAAATTCATTCAAACATTTTTTTTCAATCTTAAATTGGATTTGCACCATATCCAACGCCAGGAAGAACTGATTAAAACCGAATGGACGATGAGTTGGAATTCCCCATTGCCTTGGAAACCCCATATTTCCGTATCTGGTTGGAGTGAATTACGTTTGAATGCAGAGGGTTTAATCGTTTCCCATATTGATTATTGGTACTGCTCCCGTTTAGATGTAATTAAGCAACATTTCTTTTCTGTAAAAAACCCTTCATAATGTAAATAAATGTAAATAAAATTCAGGCAGTAAGGAATCATTGATGCGAGTAATTTTAATGACAGGGAAAGGTGGCGTAGGTAAAACCTCCGTTGCCGCAGCCACTGGACTCCGTTGTGCAGAATTGGGTTACAAAACCTTAGTTTTAAGCACAGATCCCGCCCACTCCCTTGCAGATAGCTTTGACATTGAATTAGGCCATGACCCTCGCCTTGTACGCCCGAATTTATGGGGTGCAGAACTAGATGCACTGCAAGAATTAGAAGGTAACTGGGGGGCTGTGAAACGTTACATCACCCAAGTTTTACAAGCCAGAGGTTTAGACGGGATACAAGCCGAAGAATTAGCTATTTTACCAGGCATGGATGAAATTTTCGGCTTGGTGAGAATGAAACGCCACTATGATGAGGGGGAATTTGAAGTTTTAATTATTGACTCTGCCCCCACTGGTACAGCATTACGACTATTAAGTTTGCCAGAAGTTGGCGGCTGGTATATGCGCCGTTTTTATAAACCTTTCCAAAATATTTCCGTCGCGCTCAGACCACTAGTAGAACCTATTTTTAAACCCATTGCCGGCTTTTCTTTACCAGACAAGGAGGTAATGGATGCACCCTATGAGTTTTATGAGCAAATTGAAGCCTTAGAAAAAGTTTTAACTGATAATACTCAAACATCAGTCCGTTTAGTTACCAATCCTGAAAAAATGGTGATTAAAGAATCTCTCCGCGCTCATGCTTATCTGAGTTTGTATAATGTCGCCACAGATTTAATTATTGCTAACCGGATTATTCCTCAAGAAGTGACAGATCCATTTTTCCAACGTTGGAAGGAAAATCAAGAACAATACCGTCATGAAATCCATGAAAATTTTCTGCCTTTACCAGTGAAAGAAGTACCTCTGTATTCTGAAGAACTGTGTGGTTTAGCCGCTTTAGAAAGACTGAAAGAAACCCTCTACAAAGACGAAGATCCAACTCAGGTTTATTATAAAGAAACCACAATTAGAGTTGTTCAAGATCAAAACCAATACAGTTTGGAACTTTATTTACCCAATATTCCCAAAAGCCAAATTCAACTTAGTAAAAGTGGAGATGAATTAAATGTTACCATTGGTAATCATCGTCGTAATTTAGTCTTGCCTCAAGCCTTAGCAGCACTCCAACCAGCAGGAGCAAAAATGGAAGATGATTATCTAAAAATTCGCTTTGCTTAAAGTGTAAATTCTCTCTCAACTTTCTGATCCCCAACCTTGTTTAGAAGTCGGGGATCTTTTGTCTATATCATTACTATCATCCGAGTATTTATACTGAAGACATTCAGGCTTGAAAACACTGAAAATATTATAATGACATAAGCAATTATGAAAAATAAATTTCACATTGAGGAAAAGGTGACACTTCGACAAGCTCACTGGATCGCAGGTGACAGACAAGACATAGAGATATTTCTCCTGTTTTCCCAAATGTGTAATTAATTGTTCGTAAGCACTTAATATAATTTCTAGTAGAAATTTATTATTTTGATTGTATAAAAAATATGACTTATATCCCAAGCTAAAATTAAGCACTGGTATGTCTCAACAAACATTATTACGTAGGATTACAAATCGTATCCGCCAGTTTATAGAATTAGAAGATATTATTACCGCAACTACGACTGAGGTGCGCTCCTTGTTAGGAACTGATCGAGTCATGATTTATAAGTTTCATGAAGATCAAAGTGGTCAGGTAATTGCTGAGTCAATTTATGAAAATCGTTTACCATCCTTACTAGGTCTAAATTTTCCCACCGATGACATTCCTCCCCATACGCGAGAAATGTTTGTTAAATTACGGGTGCGTTCCGTTGTCAATGTGGATTCTCGGCAAATTGGCCAAAGTCCTGCATCGGATGTACAACTACAAGAAAACAGTTATCAGGATCTTTATTACCGTTCTGTAGATCCGTGCCATGTCGAATATTTAACAGCCATGGGAGTAAAATCCTCTATCGTTGCCCCGATTATCCATCAAGATCAACTGTGGGGGTTATTGGTATCTCATCATTCCCAAGCCCGTGAAGTGACAGAATATGAACTAGAGGCAATGCAGATGGTAGTGGAACAGTTATCAGTAGCGATCGCCCACAATCATCTCCTCACCCAAACCCGCGCCCAAGCTCAAAGAGAAGCCATTATTAACCGCATTGCCACCCTCCTCCATTCCCTCCCCACCATAGTCTTAGAACCTGCTTTAGAAGCAGCAGTAGAAGCCTTTCACGGTGTAGGCGGTAGATTGTGCTTAAGACATAATGCCTTCGATCTCATACACAGTACCTTTAAAAGTTTAGAACAATGCTTAATACCAGGTAGTGATTCTATCCAAGTTCATACTTATGGACAACAGCCAATAATTCCCGCACCAACTATTTATCCATTACTAGAACAGTATAGTGTTTGGCAAGAACATTATAAAAGCAGAGACTATGATATTTGGGCAATTAATGATATTTACCAAAACCCCAATTTACGCATTATTCAACTAGCTTTTAAACCAACAAAAATTCGTAGTATTTTAATGATTCCCCTACATTATAGCCAACAATTAGTCGGATATTTAAGTATTTTTCGCAATGAAATCGCCACAGAAACCCTTTGGGCTGGTAGAATTGATCCTGATCATAGACAACTTTATCCTCGATTATACTTTGAAATCTGGCGGGAATCTAAACAAAGACAAGCCCAAAATTGGACTCAAGATGAAATAGAACTAGCTAGAGATATTAGTAAACATTTTGCATCTGCTGTGCAGCAATATGAACTTTATCAACAGGTGCAAAGTTTTAATGAAAGTTTAGAAAAACAAGTTCAAAAACGCACCTTAGAAATCCGAATAACTGGAGAACAACAACAAGCAGTATTTGGAGTCATTAACAAAATTCGGGAATCTTTAGATACAAACACTATTTTTCAAATAACCACAAAGGAAGTTTGTCAATTAATTAAAGCAGATCGAGTTTCTGTATATCGTTTTAATCAAGATTGGGGTGGAGAATTTGTCGGCAATTTTGAAGCTGCAAGTCCTAATTGGGATAATCAATCTAAACTTGGTATTAATACCATTTGGAATGATACCTATTTACAAGACACCCAAGGTGGACGTTACCGCAATAATGAAACATTTGCTGTAGATGATATCTACCAAATGGCATTTACTCCCTGTCATCTTGATAATTTAGAACAGTTTCAAATTCATGCTTTTGTCTTAGCACCCATTTTTGTAGGTAAGAAACTTTGGGGATTACTTTGTAGTTATCAACATTCTGGACCCCGGCAATGGAAGGAGACAGAAGTTAACTTTATTAGTCAAATCGCTGGACAACTTGGTGTAGCAATTCAACAAGCTAACCTGTTAATTAAAACTCAGCAACAAGCCGAAGAAATAACCAACACACTTCATAATTTACAAGCTACTCAAGCCCAACTAATTCAAACAGAAAAAATGTCTTCCTTGGGTCAGTTAGTAGCCGGTGTTGCCCACGAAATCAATAATCCCGTTAACTTTATTTGTGGTAATCTAGTTCATATTAATGAATATTCTGATGACTTACTAAAAATTCTTAGTATGTATCAAGAAGAACTGACTAAACCTAGTGATAAACTGTTAGAATTATCAGAGGAAATAGATTTAGAATTCCTGATTCAAGACTTTCCTAAAACATTAGCCTCAATGAAAGTCGGAGTTGATAGAATTCGCCAAATTGTTCTATCTTTACGCAGTTTCTCCCGACTTGATGAATCAGAAATGAAATATGTCAATATTCATGAAGGCATAGATAGCACTTTATTGATATTACAACATCGCTTAAAAGCTAGACCAGAAAACACAGGCATTCAAATAATTAAAGAATACGGTGATTTACCATTAGTAGATTGTTATCCGGGTCAGCTAAACCAAGTGTTTATGAATGTAATTAGTAATGCCATTGATGCTTTAGAAAATTATCGAGTACCAGACTCGGAAGCTGCTTATAATTGTCAAATTATTATTAAAAGTAGAGTTAGAGAAACTAATAATATCAAAACGGCCATTATTACTGTTGCTGATAATGGACCAGGAATGTCAGAAGGTTTAGCATCTAGAATATTTGATCCATTTTTCACCACTAAACCTGTAGGCAAAGGTACTGGATTAGGATTATCAATTAGTTACCAAATCGTTGTAGAAAAACACTCTGGTATTTTTAAATGTAATTCACAACCAGGAATAGGTACAGAATTTTGGATAGAGATTCCTATTGAAAAAATTATCAAAGAAGAGTAATTTTAATAGTTAAAAGGCGGGGAAACCCCGCCACTAATTATCCGGGGGTTTTGACTTGACGTGCCATATCTAAAAAGGTATTCATATTTACCCCTGGACGACGACGAGGACTATTGCTAGGAATAAGATACTTAGTAGCAAAATTGGCCTCAGTTGGTAACGATAATTTAGGTTTAACAGTTTCAGGTTGAGTCGCTTTTGCTTCCATTGGTGCTGCTGCGGCTGGTTTTGCGGCTGGCTGTACGACTGGTTTTGCGGCTGGTTTTGCGGCTGGTGCTACTGGTGTAGAAATTGTATTAGCTCCATCCTTGAGTTCTAAGTAATAACCACTTTCTTTTTTACTAAATAACCCAGTAATAAAACCCAGAATACCCCCAATCAGATTTTTGATAAAGCCCATGAAAAATGCTCCTGTTTGAATAATTTGGAATCTTACCGAAATTGTTAAAAATCACGGTGTAATATTACGTTTGATTGCGCTACTAGCTATCAGCTTTTAGACTACTATTGGCAATGCAAGAGTCTGGAAAGTCTAATAATACAGCAGTTTCCGGTCTTTTGTATCAAATCTCGTAACTCATAAATTACGCAAATTAATTATTAAATTTTATTATAACTATAAGATACTGAGAATTTACTTAACAAATCTTAATATTGTCTCTCACTTCCCAAACTGTCACATTTTGTATATGTTTCCTTATAATACTGAGTTAAATTGTTGACGGCTATAAACAATGAAGATAATGACCACAAAACAACAAAACCCTGTTTTATTAGTGCATGGGATTAATGATACTGGGGCGGTTTTCAATAAAATGGCATTGTATCTTAGAGAACGCAACTTCTGTGTGTATACAATAAATTTAAGACCTAATAATGGTTCTGAAGTTTTAGATAAATTAGCCCAGCAAGTAGCTGATTATATAGGTACTATCCTTGCACCTGGAGAACCATTAGATATAGTTGGTTTTAGCATGGGCGGAATTGTGAGCCGTTATTATATTCAGAGGTTGGGAGGAATAGATAGAGTACAGCGATTTATTACCATTTCTTCACCCCATAAGGGAACTGTCATTGCTTATGGTACTTGGCTGACTGGTGCTGTGCAAATGCGTCCTAATAGTGATTTTCTGAATGATTTAAACTCCGATGTTCAGATGTTGGAAAAATTGAATTTTACATCTATTTGGACACCCTATGATTTAATGATTATACCAGCCAAAAGTTCACAACTTGGCATAGGGACAGAAATAGCTTTACCAGTGTTATTGCATCCTTTAATGCTAACAAATACTAAAACTTTAGCCATAGTCGCAGAAGCATTAATAGAATAAGTGAAATTATCAGTCTTTCTTTGCCAAAAAGTGGAAAACTTTAGGATCTATTTTGATATCAGTGTGGATAAAAAATCCTTTGAACCTAGTCCAAGAGGCAGTTTTAGCTGAATGCTTATGTTCTATCACCAATGTCGCTATATTCAGTATTGCCAAAAATTGCTTCTGTATAGCGATAATACTTAAATTCGATTAAATTATAAAAAGGGTCTTCTAAAAAGAAAGTTCGATGTTCTAAAAGAGATTCATTAAATCGGTATTTGGGTTGCTCTCGAAATTTTAAATCTTGATTTTTTGCCCTTGTTAATAATTCTTGCCAATCATTCTCTGTGGTAAATATTAGTCCAAAATGTCGAGGATAAATTGCTTTTTGAGGTGTTAGGATATCTTTCGTTATATGGGCTACTAATTGATGTCCATAGAGGTTGAGAATTAAAGCATGATGGCTTTCTCGTCCGGGAATACAACCTAAAGCATCAACATAAAACGCTTTGGTTTGTGGGATATTAGAGACGGGAAAGGCAAGGTGAAATATGGGTTGGTTCATAGTTAATATGGGTGAGATTATATAATTATAAGCTACAATAAGTATCAGAGATACTTTATCTAAAAGTAAAAATACACCTTAGTTTGATAAATTTTATGAATTTAGTAGAATTTAATGTCAATATCAGAGAATATCAACCATCTGACAGTAGGATGATTATGACATTGTTTTATGATACGGTTCATGAAATTAATATTCGTGATTATACCCAAGAACAGGTTAGTGCTTGGACAATGGAAGGTATGAATTACGAATTTTGGCATACAAGATTAAAAGCTAAATTACCTTATATTGCAGAATATAATAATGAAATAGTTGGTTTTGGAGAGTTAGATGATGATGGACATATTGATTGTTTTTATTGTCACAGTAAATATCAAAGAAAAGGCATTGGTTCAAAACTTTTAATTCATATAGAAACTATAGCTAAATTGAGAGAACTTCACAGACTATATGCAGAGGTAAGTATTACTGCAAAACCCTTTTTTGAAAATTATGGATTTACTGTGGTTAAGGAACAACAAGTAGAACGTCGAGGGGTATTTTTGACAAACTATTTAATGGAGAAATATTTATAATTGAATTTTATTCATATAGGCTAGGTTAAGCAACAGCGCAACCCAATACGAATTTTAATAATCCGGTTTAATAACGTTGGGTTTCCTGACTTCAAACCAACCAACCTAATTTTTAACAGATCAATAGGTTTTTCCTTCTTGTCTAGAGAGTACCATTCTCTGATACAATCAAAAATCCGACTCCTTTAACATAGATTGACGTATGAGCAAGGGTACTTTATTTGACAAAGTTTGGGACTTACACACCGTTGGGACATTACCATCAGGATTAACACAACTATTTATTGGACTACATCTTATTCATGAAGTTACAAGTCCCCAAGCCTTTGCTATGCTCAAGGAGCGGGATTTAAAAGTATTATTTCCACAACGAACTATAGCCACAGTTGATCATATTGTTCCTACAGAAAACCAAGCCCGTCCCTTCGTGGATAGGATGGCTGAAGAAATGATCCAGGCATTAGAAAAGAGTTGTCAAGAAAATGAGATAACTTTTTACAATATTGGTTCAGGAAATCAAGGTATAGTTCATGTCATCGCCCCTGAATTGGGACTAACGCAACCGGGAATGACGATCGCTTGTGGAGATAGCCATACATCAAGTCATGGTGCATTTGGGGCGATCGCCTTTGGTATCGGTACAAGCCAAGTTAGAGACGTTCTCGCCTCCCAAACCCTAGCATTATCTAAACTCAAAGTCCGCAAAATCGAAGTTAACGGCAACCTAAAACCTGGAGTTTACGCCAAAGATGTTATCTTACACATCATCCGTACATTAGGAGTAAAAGGTGGCGTAGGTTATGCTTACGAATTTGCTGGTACAACCTTTGCCCAAATGAACATGGAAGAACGGATGACCGTTTGTAACATGGCGATCGAAGGTGGGGCGCGATGCGGATACGTCAACCCCGATCAAATTACCTACAACTACCTGAAAAATAGAGACTTTGCCCCCAAAGGTACAGACTGGGAAAAAGCCGTTGCTTGGTGGGACTCCCTTAGTAGTCACGCTGATGCGGAATATGATGATGTCGTGGTATTTAATGCCGAAGACATACCCCCCACAGTCACATGGGGAATTACACCAGGTCAAGGAATAGGCGTAAATGAAAAAGTCCCCACAGCAGCCGAACTCCTAGAAGAAGACCGTTTCATAGCCGAAGAAGCATATCGCTACATGGACTTATATCCCGGTCAACCCATCCAAGGCACAAAAATTGATGTCTGCTTCATTGGTAGCTGTACCAACGGACGCATTAGCGACCTGAGAGAAGCCGCCAAAATTGCCCAAGGTCGCCAAGTTGCAGAGGGTGTAAAAGCCTTTGTTGTTCCCGGTTCAGAACGAGTCAAAAAAGAAGCCGAAGCCGAAGGACTAGATAAAATCTTCATTGCAGCCGGCTTTGAATGGCGTGAACCAGGATGTTCCATGTGTTTAGCCATGAACCCCGACAAACTCCAAGGAAGACAAATTAGCGCCTCCTCCTCCAACCGCAACTTTAAAGGAAGACAAGGATCAGCTTCAGGTCGTACCCTGCTTATGAGTCCCGCCATGGTAGCCACAGCAGCCATCAAAGGCGAAGTCGCTGACGTGCGCGAACTGCTATAACCAAAATTAGAACAGGCTAGAAGCCCGTCCCACAAAAAAATCTCTCTTCTTCCTTTCTTCCTTCGTGTCCTTCTTGCCTTCGTGGTTTATCAATTATGGTAAGTGAAGTAAAACAAATCTCTGGTAACGCCGTTCCCCTCATCGGTAACGACATAGACACAGACCGAATTATCCCCGCCCGTTACCTCAAAGCAGTCACCTTTGACGGCTTAGGAGAAGGCGTATTTGTTGACGATAGAAAAGCCCTCAACGGTCAACATCCCTTTGATCTACCCCAATATCAAGGGGCAAAAATCCTCATCGTTAACCGCAACTTTGGCTGTGGTTCATCACGGGAACACGCGCCCCAAGCCCTAGCTAAGTGGGGTATAAAAGGAATTGTTGGTGAAAGCTTTGCAGAAATCTTTTTTGGTAACTGCGTTGCTATGGGAATACCTTGTGTTACAGCCGAACCTAGCATTATTAAACAACTTCAAGAATTTGTCACCGCTAATCCCCAAGCATCTCTTACCATAGATGTAGAAAAATTGCAAGTAATTAGTGGAGATTTTTCTGCCTCAGTTCTGATGAGTGAAGGGACAAAAACCGCCTTTGTTTCTGGCACTTGGGACGCTTGCGGACAGTTGGTAGCGAATGCCCAACAGGTAAAAGCAACAGCCACAAAGTTACCTTATATTGCTTGGGGCAATTTAGCAGCAAGTTAGTAGGTATGCGGAGAAAACCAATGTAGAGATGTTCCATGGAACGTCTCTACACTCATAAAATTAATTATTAGATGAATACAATTAATTATTGGTTAATGAAGTCAGAACCGAAAGTTTATAGTATTACTGACTTACAACAGCAGGGAGAGACTATTTGGGATGGAGTGCGTAATTATCAGGCACGGAATTTTTTGCGGCAAATGCAAATAGGAGATTTAGCATTTTTCTATCATTCTAATACTGAACCACCGGGGATTTTTGGCTTAATGCGGGTAGTAGAAACTGGTATTAATGATCCTACACAATTTGATGTTAATAGTAGATATTATGATGATAAATCTACTCCTAAATCACCCCGTTGGCAAACGGTAAAAGTCGAGTTTGTAGAAGTATTTACTAATCCTCTTTCCTTATCAACACTGAAAGAAAAGTTTAGCGGTGATGAATTATTAGTAGCGAAAAAAGGTAATCGTTTATCAATAACTCCTGTAATAGAATCAGTTGGAAGTAGGATTTTAAAAATGGCAAGAAAATTGTAGGTTGGGTTAAACAAAGTGAAACCCAACAGAATTTACACAATATTCGGTTTTTACCTCTGTGTTCTCTGTACCTGGAGTGGTTAGATAAAATTAACGTTATTATACATATAGTTCCTAATAATATTCTGTAGAAAACTCTAGGGAGTGCAGTTTATGGCTGAACAAGATGATAATAATTCTTGGAAAACCAAGATAACCGGAGTTTTTAACCAAGCTACTGATAAATTAACCCAAATTTTACCAGTAGAACAAGTAACACAAACGGTAGGACAATGGTTTAGTGTTAGTGATACTCAAGTAGCAGAAATTCTGGAAGCTATTCGCGCCGAGTTACCAACCACAGAAGCTTTGTTATTAGGAAAACCCCAAGTAGGTAAAAGTTCCATTGTTAGGGGTTTAACTGGGGTATCTGCGGAAATTATTGGCCAGGGTTTTCGTCCGCATACCCAACACACTGAACGTTACGCCTATCCTGATAATGATTTACCATTGCTGATTTTTACAGATACAGTCGGTTTAGGAGATGTTAGTCAAGATACTCAAGTTATTATTCAAGAATTAATTAGTGAATTACAGCAGGAAACCAATAAAGCCAGAGTTTTAATTCTCACGGTCAAAATTAATGATTTTGCCACTGATACTTTACGACAAATTGCCAAAAAACTACGTCAGCAATATCCAAATATTCCGTGTTTATTAGTGGTAACTTCCTTACATGAAGTTTATCCACCAGAAATAGAAAATCATCCTGAATATCCTCCCGATATGAAGGAATTAGATCGGGCATTTATCACTATTCAAGATAATTTTGCAGGTTTATATAATAGTGCGGTTTTAATTGATTTTACTTTAGAAGAAGATGGTTATGATCCTGTATTTTACGGTTTAGAAGCCCTGCGGGATAATTTAGCCCAACTGCTACCAGAAGCAGAATCAAAAACGATTTATCAATTATTAGATAAACAAGCTGGAGAAAAATTAGGTAATATTTATCGGGATGCTGGTAGACGTTACATTTTGCCCTTTTCTATCATGGCTGCTACTTTAGCCGCAGTTCCTTTACCTTTTGCTACTATGCCTGTTTTAACCACATTGCAAGTATCAATGGTGGGATTATTAGGTAAATTATATGGACAAACTGTAACACCATCTCAAGCTGGAGGTATTGTGAGTGCGATCGCAGGTGGTTTTGTCGCCCAAGCAGTAGCACGAGAATTAATTAAATTTATTCCTGGTTTTGGTAGTGTCATTGCCGCATCTTGGGCAGGGGCTTATACATGGGCTTTAGGTGAAGCTGCTTGTGTCTATTTCGGCGATTTAATGGGTGGGAAAAAACCCGATCCTCAAAAAATTCAAGCAGTCATGGAAACAGCTTTTACAGGGGCAAAGGAACGGTTTAAGAGTCATAGTTGATAATGGCAATTGTTATTTTCCGATGTTAGTTTCTTGATTATTTTATCCTAAACCTTGAGCAATAAACGCAGACCAATAACGGGGATGTGCAAAGGGAAATTCACCTTTTGATTTTTGGATGTTATTAATTGCTATTGATATTTTTGCATATTTTTGATATTGGCGATCGCACTCTAAATACTCTACTGAATCTTTTGGATATTGTTCTCTCTGATTTCTCGCTTGTTTACGATGATTTTCAGATGCTTGGGATATTTCTTCTAAATCTGCTTTTCTTAATTCTTTGCATATTTCTTGTAAATCTGATCTGCTTAATTCCCGAAGTTTAATTTGTGCTTTTTTTAGTGCTTCTGGACGATTTTTACCTTCTTGTCTTTGTTGATAGTAAAATATAGAAAATAGAGCAGATGCCAAATCATCAACCTGCCATAAGGAACTAATTGCACTTATCGCACCAGCACATAAAAAACCAGTGGAAAGTGAGAGTAAATTATCAGTTATATCTGGTTTATCTAAATTGGTTTCGCAACAAGAAAGAAACACATCTACAAGATGAGGTAAACGCCAACCAGGAGACATTAATTGACCTAAAGTAATACTACCATCGCCTAAGTTTAACTGAGATTCTAAAGGATTATATAAACAAGATACAGCATGATGACAACTGTGAAGAGTTTGCACCTGTTCAGCTAGTTTTCGGAAATTTTTAACCGTAGCTTGACTACTACCTATTAATCTTTTCTCTGATGAAATATTATACATTTTAGAAATTTCTTCCTCTTCCCATCTGGAAAAAGGTAGAGGTTTATCATCTAAAGTATCTGTGATTGTACCATATTGTAAATATTGAACATCTAAATTTAAGCGTTTCTTGTTGTAGTTTTGATGACAAAAATCTAAAATTTGACAACTAGGAGTATAACGAATCAAAAATCTATCTACTAAATATTCTTGATATTCTCCTGTAGGTAAAGCAGCAAAAGGTATTTGATGTAATAACAAATGAGGTTCTATAATTAATTCGTCTATTTCTTGAAGATATTGATTGATGATTTTTGATAATTGTAATTTCTCAGCAAGTTCATGGAGAAAATGTTCCATTTTATTTTCCCATTTTTCAGGATGATGAATATAGTTTGATAACCAATTTTGTGCAATCCAGTTTTGTAGTGTTTCTAAGCCTTCACCTGTAGAGGTATGGAGATAAATTTCCTTTTGGGTAATGATAAAAATATGGGTGTCACAGTTGGTAGTGTAGAAACTGAGAATAGCAGTTTTGGGATGATCAATTAATTGCTGAATCTCTAACAAACTCAGAGGTTTAACTTGAATTTCACCTGCTAAAATGGGATCTTTTCTTCTGAGTTGTTCCCAAATTTCTTGTTTTGCAGTTTCTAATGATGCGATTTTTTCATTATTGTCTGCTTTCCAAATAGCGCGGGTTTCACTACGCTTATTTTCTGATTTATGATTTTGGCGTTCTATGTCAATTTGTTGTTGTAATTCTTCGTATTTTTGTAATAATTCTTGGACTTTTGGCGGTATATTTTCACTTTGATACAAGTGAGAACTTGCCATTAATTCTACCAGACGTTGAGAACGGTAGCGTTCAGAATATTCAAAGGCTTTATCTATTTGTTTAGTATTGATATATGCTTGTACAATGTTTTCGTAAATGTCTATTGAGTCTGCTAAAATTTCTTGACGACGTGATTCTGATTTGATCCAACTACGGCTAGTTTCTACTGCTTCAATGGCTTTGCTGTAGCCGTCAATAGCTACTGATGATAATTGAGTGTTTAAAGCTATGTTACCTAAATCTCTTCCAGTTTTTATACACTCTAAAGGAAAAATATGAGGTTCATATATCTTAAAAATTTCTTGATAACAATCTATTGCCTCATTAACTCTTCCTAATTTACTGTATACATTACCTAAATTATACTTTGTCATTGCCCAATCTTTGGGTAAAGTATCGTAGGTGCGTATTTTTAAGGCTTCTTGATAGCAATGAACAGCTTCATTTAAGTTTTGCAATTTATCTCCTTCTAACATTTCAGAGTAAGTAGCACCCAAATTATTTTGAGTTTCTGCCCATTGTTTCGGATAAGTCTTATTAGTTATCTCTAAAGATTTCTTATATTTTGAAATGGCTATCTTTTGATTTTCTGTCAAATCTCCTTCTATTCTTTCACGATAAATATTACCTAAATTACTTGTCGTTCTTGACCATTCTAAAGGAAAATCATCACGATTAAATACTTGTAAAGCGAATTCCAAAGATTGGATAGCATCTTCTAAATTTTGCTTTCTATAGCCATTTAGGCGTTGAAAATAAGCCATCCCTAAACCATTTTGAATGGTAGCCCAAATTTGAGGAAACTCATTTTGAGTATACACTGTTAGGGCTGATTTAAATGCTGCAATTGCAGTCTCTAAATTGTCTAAATTATCTCCTTTGATTCGTTCACTATACAAATTACCTAAATTTTGTTTAACTAAAGCCCACTCTACTGGATATTTATCATAACTATATATTTCTAACGCAGCTTGATAACAAAAAATAGCATTTTCTAAATTTTCAACTCTGTTTCCACAGATTCGTTTATAGTAAACACTACCCAAAGTATTTTGACTGTTAGCCCACTTTAGAGGATTTACCTGACGGGATGACAAAAATAGTTAAAATGCAGACAGAATAAGCCTCATAGCTCTCTCACCGCGTTGATAGTACTTCCGCTTATTAGGAGATAATCTCAATAATTCTCTAACTAATTCCCGACAATTATCTATAAAATCAACCCAAGTTTGGGCATATAATCCAATATAAAAGCTACTATGTCTTCTTTCTTTACGACCATATTCCTTCACTCGACCCACATATTTTTGGATACCTTTG
>JBJTUF010000308.1:0-8741 GCA_046080565.1 Cuspidothrix sp.
TGGGGTACATCAAATGTTCCAAAAAACTATAGAAGAATTAATGCAATTTAGCCGCTATCGGTTGAAGGATTACATCAAAGGGCAAAGAGCTATGAAGCTTGCTCTCTCTAGCTTCTAGCTATCTTGTCCTCCTGTCAGCAACTTTACCTGTTAGTTGGGCATTAGTTGTAGTGTTTTGAATAGCATAAGCTACAGCTACTACGCCATTTTTCACTGCTACACTGTTGGGAAGTAAGGCCGTACCCACAGGAGGTGTAATTGTGGGGGTCAAAGTACCAGCGACAGTGAGAGAACCTGTATTACTGATGGTGTAAATGTCAACGGTATTACCAGTAACTACAAATAGCTGTTTGCTAACTGGATCAAAAGCGGGAATTTCTGCCCCATTAACACTGGTAGCACCACCAACTTTAGTTAAAAAGCTGGTGTTATTGTTGGTAATAGTAATATTTTGGGAAGTTGTCGCCCCTAAAGAGATGCCCGCAGATGGTGTACTAATGGTTAAAGTTGCGGTTTCTGTTCCTTCAACTATGGCATCATCAGCCACAATAAAGGACACAGAACCAGTAGTTTGTCCATTGGCAATAGTAATTGTATTTCTACTCAGGTAATAATCGCTGGCTGTAATTCCAGTTCCTGATACTCCCAAGTTCACAGTTTGATTACCGGAAACCGCACTAGAAGCTGTAGCTGTGACTGTGATAATTGTTGTTCCTGCTTCTGTACCCGCATTGGAACTTACAGATAAATTAACTGTAGGTGTGGCTGGGATATCATTATCAGTGATGACAATGTTTTGAGTAGTATTGCCTAAGATAATCCCCACCGAAAGATTACTAATTGTTAATGTGGCGGTTTCTGTTCCTTCCACTAAAACATCATCTACAACGGTGAAGGTGACAGAACCTGTGGTTTGTCCGTTGGGAATTGTAATAATGTTATTGCTGAGGGTAAAATCTCCAGATGTGATACCTGTTCCAGTTACACCTAAGTTAACTGTTTGATTGCCGGAAACAGCACTAGAAGCAGTAGCAGTTACTGTGATTACAGTTGTCCCTGCTTCTGTACCAGCGTTACTACTAACAGATAGGTTAACTGTGGGTATGGTGGCAGCAATAGTGAACGCACTTGAGCTAAAAGGGACATCAGGGGCAGTACCATCACTGCTTTGATCTCCTGTACCATCCTGTGTGATCCAGTTAGCTGGATTATTGATCAATGGGAGGTATGAAACAAATTCTGCTTGTCCACTCCGAGTACCATTATATACAGCAACATCAATACTACCTGGTAAAGCTAGGGCATTTAAACCAGCCGTAAGTCCTGTGTTTGTTAAAGTACCAGTTGCAGTATTACTAAAAGCATTGCTAGAGATCGCAGTAATAAATGTTGGTGCAGCAGTAGTTCCTTGATAGGCGTAAATAGATTCATCACTATTACCAAGGGCAATTGTTCCTGAAGAGAGTGTACCTGTACTTGCGGATTTAGTGACTAAACTTGTGTTGCTAATTTTGACAATAGTACCTGCTGTCACTAAAGAAGTAGCTGTCCAAGTAAATCTCCCTTCACCAGTATTAAAGGCAGAACCATCCCATTCATTATCCTCAAAGGTAATGGTTTCACCTATGTTAATGTCAACAATTGCCACAAAAGCAAAATCGTCATTGCCATCTGCATTAAATCCAACAAATGCTATATTTCCGGCTGTAAGTGCCATAGATTCTCCTTAGAAGTTGTTTTTTGAGTTTGAAATTTGCCAAAAATAAACTACACAATTAAAAAGCGATCGCACCTTTAAAAAAATCCATATCCATCAGGATTAATTAATAAAGTTATGTTTTGATTCACAGCAAAAAATAAACTACAAAACCGAGGTTTGTAGCTGGAACTATCTCTGGTGTTATTGGAAGTAATTTTTAGTTACTGGTGAGAAACAACCGCATTACTACTGATTGTGTAGTAAAGTTTTCTGTTATTAATTAAGCTATCGTAGTAAAATTAAGAAGTAATTATCTTATTGTTAAATAACGGTTAATATTTGCCGTATTTATACTCATAAAACCTAAATCCGTAATCATAGCAGGAGGTAGGGCAGAAAGCCAAAAACTTATATCGTAAGTGATTCCCCAAACTTAATATAGCAGAAGACAAAAGGCAATAGTAAAACCCTGGCTATGATTAGGTTTCAAGAATTAATTATGTTCTTATCATCCTGGCTACAGCTATATTATATTCGCCGAAAACTTTTCTTTAATTCTCCCTTGCGGAAAAAAGGGAGACTGTATTCAATCATACTCCCTTTTTTTGATTATTATTTAATCTCCAGGCCTATTCCTTATTCTCCATTACAACTTAGGTAAAATATTTGGCAATAGCTGACCTGGAAGTTTAGACAAAGCTAAATTTTGTCCTTGAATACCTAACTCATTATGGAAAGTCCGAATCGTGTTAATAATATGGCTAATTGTTGTTTGATAGTTTTCTGTTTCTTTGGCAAATCCTGTTAATGCTTGTAAGTGATTTTCTAAAGCTGATTCTAAAGCCTGAGATAACATTTTTTTATCACAATTAAAAGCTACATTTGTGACTGAGTAATAGTAAGCCAATCCCAGATTATTATGTGTCAACCAGATATCAAAGCTTAATGGTAAATTACTGAATGAGTGGGCAGTTTTCAAGGCTTCTTCATAAGCATGAATACAGAATTGTACAAGTTGTTGTTTATCTTCCTTTATTGTTTGTGATTGGTTGGCTAGATGCCAATAGGCAATACCGAGATTGTTTTGCGTTGCTGCATAACCGTGGGGAACATTTTTTGGTCTTCTATATTTTAAAGCCTCATTATAAACCTGAATTGCTAATTGCAGATTTTCCATTGGTTTTTCATATTGGGAAAGATTCCAATATGCTGTGCCAATATTATTTTGAATCATCCCATATTTTAGCGGTTCGTCTACTGGTTGATAATGAATGGATGCTAATTTATAAGCAGTGATCGCTTTTTGCAAATTTTCTACAGGCTGATTATACTGTCCTAAATGCCAGTAAGCTGTACCCAAATTATTCTGACAAGCAGCATATTTTAAAGGTTCTATTTCTTCTTGTCGGTAATGTAAAGCTTCTTGGTAAGCAATTACAGCAGCTTGCCAATTTTCTACGGGTTCAGCAAATTTGGACAAATCACCATAGGCCGTCCCTAGATTATTTTGGATACGTGCATAGGTTTCTGGTTGACTATCACCTGTAATTAATTTCAGTGCTAATTTATAAAAATCTATGGCTTGTTGAATATAGATTTTTGCTTCTTCTGCACTATCAGGAATACGGTGTAACATCCAATAAAGTGTACCCAGATCATTTAAAATATCTGGCAATTGTGGAGAATTTTCATCATGGCTAACTGCTTCTTGATAGGCTAAAATAGCAATCATCAAGTTTTCTAAGGTCACATCTCCTTGTTCAATTTGCAAGCGATACAAATTACCCAAATTCTGATAGGCAATTGCTAAATCTTCACCCCTAGCCTCTTGAATATGTAATTCTTCAATTTCTGCCAGAATTTCCTGTGTTTTTCCACTATGATCAATGCTGAGTGTGGCATTAATTAAGCTTTTTAATTCTTGGTTAATGTGAGATAAGGAAGGAAAACTTTGCTTATGACTAATTGGTGAAACCGTAGGAGATTTGGCTGGAGTTTCGTTTAATAAATCCTCCTGAATAGATGTAGTTAAATCAACGGGAGTTTGTTGTTTAACTTCTTGAAAAATTTCCTGATGATCAAAAGTAAAAGATTCAAAATTTTGCCGTTCTAAATTACGAGAATCACCAAAAACTTCCCCATAATCTCGATTATCTATAGTGGGGGTAGGTTCTCCTGCAAATACAAATACACCCGTCCGACAATGCCAAAATTGGGGCGCTGATTGCTGAATTGCAGACAACCAAGGACGAGAAACCCAAAATAATAGACTAGATTCTAAAAAGCGACTAGATTCCTTTGCAAATAAGTGCTGTTCACTCAAATGCAGATAATTTAAAAATAACCGTTGCACCGCAACTGGTTCTTTAGTCAACATTTCCACCCCCACAATTTGAAATCCAGGGATGGGTAAAGGACGACCAGGATGATCCGGTGATCCTCCCACCAGTGGCGGTGGATAATTGACCAACCATTGATTGATTTGGGCTATGGGATTGGGGTCGCTTACATTTAAACGCAAAGTTACCAATCGTGGATAAGCTGGAGTGCTAAGTTCCCCCGCGTTGGCTCGCTGATAAAGAATTTGTCCTACAGGATAGGCTAAAGTTGAATGTAATCTTGCTGCTATGCGATTTCTTAAATTGAGATCATCACAAATAGCAAAGAGAATTTGCCGACGTAAACCAAGACTTAAAGCAAGCTTTAGGCGTTGATATAGTTGGCGATTCAAACTAATGTTTTCTGTCTGTACAGTTTCATTCACGCTTCTATCTATTTGGGATTTAACCCTTTTTTCTGTATACATCCTGACCGAATAAATTTAATATTAATGTCACATCTCATAATTTTGATTTTCACGGAGATATTTTCTTTTTCAGGATGAATCAATTTTTCTAGTCTAGATTATTAAAAAAATATTTTATAGAACTCCTATTTGATTTTTGAACGGAACTCGGTACACCTTTATATTCTCGACTCCTCTGTCTCTTGCCTATGGTTACTTTGACTTCGCTCAGTAACCATAGGGAATAGTAAAACCCTTGCTATGATTAGGTTTTAAGGATCAATAATGCCCTAATCATCCTGGCTACAATTATATCAACTAATATTAGAAACGGAAAAAGCAACAAAAATTACTCCGCCAACTAACAATGCTGCTGCAAGTCCTAGAATAATATAAGTACGCTTCTGACTGTCCGTAGGTGGTTCAGCTTGATAAACTTTGGGTTCTTTTGCAAAGTTATTCAGAAGACCGCTCTCTTCGTTTGTATATGGCATGAATTAATTCCTGATTATTTTTTTTACTATCATTACATTATAAATTGATTTTCATGAAAATATACAGTTCTTAATATTTATTATTAAATGTTTACTATATAACTTAGAAATATTATTTAATACACCTTGTTTATACCCAGATCCCTAACTTCTTTCATTGATTGTCTCCATAAATGATAAATTAATCATAGAAGTCGGGGATCTTTTTGGTTCACCTGAATTCTGATTATAAAATAAAAGTCATGTATCTACACAAGAGATAAACATCATGTTCAAAAATATGGCTATGGATGCGTTAGGATTGAGTGACATTGGTGCTGTCATCAAACCAGAAGACTATAACAAAGTTGATAGTGATGATTATGTACTGCATGAAGAAGGGGAAAAATCTATTTTTTAATTAAGTCAAAAACCGATGAATACTGTTTTACTAATTTAGCCTTAATTCATCTAGATGGAACTTCTGCGGTGAGTAAAAAACGGTTACTCAAGCGTTTTAACTATAGTCACAATATCATTAAAGATGTGAAGTTAGAAACTGCTGGAACAGTAGACATGGATATTGAAATCAAATTAAATATGGGTGAACATTCCTATTCTATTGATGTGGCAAAAGCTTATATTGCTCCTTTGAAAGATTTGTACAAAGCTTTAGTAAAAATTGCCTCTATTCAGCGAGAAAACTCTTTGTATATGCAATATGCCCAAACCAGTTTAACTACAGCATCGAATACTGTTAGTCGTTCCACAACTACCTCGACTTCAGAAGAACAATTTAAGGCAATTAACCAGTATTGTTTTAATTGGTTAAAATATGCCCATGATACTTATGTACGTAAAGATTTTGGTGATATCTTTGAGAAATTTATTAACAATTAATGATTGGATAAAACTTGTATAATTAGGGTGGGTAATATATCCGCCCTGAAAGTCATCAGTAAAGAGAAGAGGAGGCAAAAAAATGACACAAACACCAGTAAAAAGTCTCTATAATCAAGATTTTGCTCTTTGGCTTGAAAATACAGTCCAACAATTAAAACAGAGAAATTTTCATCATATTGATTGGGAAAATTTAATTGAGGAGGTGGAATCTTTGGGAGGAAGAGAGAGACGGGACTTAGAAAATCGGTTAACAACTTTATTTGAACACGCATTAAAACGGTGTTATGTCCCTTTATCTGATTGTTACAGAGGATGGGAAAATACTATTAAACGCACTCAAAAAGACTTGAAAAAATTGTTAAGAGATTCTCCTAGTTTAGAAAATTATTTTTTAGCAATGTTGAGTGAATGTTACACAGATGCAGTAGATAACTTAATTGATGAATATGATGTTAGTTTTCCTAATGTTTGTCCTTTTCCGCAGGATGTAGAAATTTTATTAAGTCATAAATTTTGGGATGAGAATTAAAAATATCGTTAGTATTTAGCTATAGTAATATTTGACACCCAGATCCCAAACTTCTTGTGATTAATTTATAATTTATGGACACAATCAATAAAAGAAGCCGGGGATCTTATCACCTATTTTGAATTGTTTTATGTGTTTTTGATTCTGAATAATTAGTGGAAATTAGTGATTTTATTTAATTGGCAATTGTAAAATATATTATGCAAACTGAACCCAAACCAGGAACTCTTTATATTGTCGCTACACCAATTGGCAACCTAGAAGATATGACTTTTAGGGCGGTACGGATTTTGCAAGCAGTGGATATGATTGCCGCAGAAGATACACGTCACACAGGCAGATTATTACAACATTTTCAGGTGAAAACGCCCCAGATTAGTTATCATGAACATAACAGTAATAGCCGTATTCCGGAATTGTTAGAATATCTGCAATATGGAAAAGCGATCGCACTGGTTAGTGATGCAGGGATGCCAGGAATTTCTGATCCAGGATATGAGTTAATTAAGGCTTGTATTGATGAGGGTATAACTGTTGTTCCTATTCCCGGTGCAAGCGCAGTAATTACAGCTTTAAGTGCGGCGGGATTACCTACAGATAGATTTATTTTTGATGGTTTTTTACCAGCTAAAAGTCAACAAAGAAAAGAATATTTAGAATCTTTACAAAGTGAATCTCGGACTTTAGTTTTTTATGAATCACCGCACCGATTACGAGATACTTTAGAAGATTTGGATACTATTTTTGGTGCTGATCGCTCCATAGTTATAGCACGGGAATTAACTAAATTATATGAGGAATTTTGGCGGGGGACAATTGGGGAAGCGATCGCAGATTATCAGCAACGAGAACCCCAAGGAGAATATACTCTCTTAGTTGCAGGAACTTCATCCAGTCAACCCCAACTTACAGAAACAGAATTGAAAACTGAATTATTAGAGATTATGCAGCAGGGAATTTCCCGTTCCCAAGCTAGTCGTCAATTAGCAAAAGATACGGGATTATCTCGGCGCTATCTGTATCAACTAGCTTTAGGAATTGGAATCACACAATCTGAGTAAAATTGATTTTTACAACAATATCGTTATAATCCAAATCACCACCATTTGGTAAATCTTCAAACCCAAAAATATTGTTTCCTAATAAGCGAATGTGATCAACACCATCACTATTTACGCCCATATAGGGAAAATAAACTTGAGGATTATTATTCGCATTGCTATCTAAAAGCTGAGATAACGTACCATTAACAATAATCATGGGAGCAAGAATTATCCCACCTGTAATCATACTTGTGCCGTTTTGTACCCCTTGATTATTAACAGCAAATTTGATATTTGCACCAGTTTGTGCATCTTTGAGAAGATTATTTAACGCTGCTTGGAGATAGTTAGCACTGTTAGCTGAATTGGCTTGTAAATTACCAATTTGTCCATTAGGATTATCAACTTTATAAAAGTAAACTTCATTATTAAATGCAGCTTCTCGATGAACAGAAAAATCTACTTTTATCTGACCTTGTACATTGCGTAAATCAATTATTTCTCCTTGATTATTACCCTGTAGTGGTTTACCTAAAACTAATGGATTATTAGTAGATTGAATCTTCACTACTAAATCCTGAAAATCGGCAGCATTGCCATTATCATCTTCCCATGCTAGTTGAAATCCCTCAGCACCTAAATCTGTAACTTTTTGGGTGGAAACATTAGCAAAAAATAAATTTGATGATCGAGTTCTTCCAGATTTTACACTATCAATTGTGCCATTTTCTACCAAAAGGAATTTGAGATTATCACCGCTATTAAATCCCAACAACTTCATAAAATCTGCACTATTGAAACCTTGAGGAAGATTAGAAATATTAGAAAAAGCAACTCTTGCTCTGTTTAAAGCAGCTTCTTTATAACCTGCTGATCCAGGAGTAATCCCATTGATATTACCTTGAACATCATCAACAATAAATACACCTAATTCATAGTGGGAACGACGATTAGTTTCTACTAAACTTACTTTTAGTCTGACTGTATCATTTCCACCTTTAATTGTAAAGATTTCATTATTAGCCAAATATGCCAAAGGAATATCATCATTATTAATAATTCCTTTGGTTGTACCATTACTAGAACTAATATTTGCACCATTTGTAGGATTGGTTAAACTAACATTAAAAGTCTCATCTCTTTCCACTCTTTGATCTTGAATTGTGAGAACAGTAAATGTTTTAGTAGTTTCTCCCTGGGCAAAAGTTAAAGTTTCGGTTTTAGCTGTAAAGTCATTTGCACTAGCTGTATCATCTTGATTAATAGATGTGGATACAGTCACACTCTGGTTAGATTGACTATTTCCTGT
>JBJTUF010000309.1:0-5252 GCA_046080565.1 Cuspidothrix sp.
CAAAAATAAGGTGTAGATGTCTAGATTGCATTGTGCTGTCGAGGGTTTAGTAATTTCTCTCATTCTCCCATACCCATTACTAGACGACCCTTATTTATCAATTCACTATTTTGTTATTCTGTCAATGCGTAAGTCCTATAATAGTTGAATTTTGAAAAATATAAGTAGTATTTATAGGGTGCGTTAGGTAAAGCCGTAACTCACCATAAACTTGATTAATGTTGTTGTATTTCCGCGCTAACACACCCTACTTAGGGAAATGTGAAACCTAGAGAAATCAAAGGTTTGAGGCTATAGAAAAGAAAGTAGATGCAAGGTTTTTGAGGAAGATACTCTTGAAAGGGTGCATTTTAGGTCTGATAAAAGGAAAAAATTGGTGGTTACAGATAACCCAAACTATTGCCTCTTGCCTCTAGCCTCTACCCACACCATAAAAGTGCTATATTTACATAGAACCCAAGCATAGTAAAGATTTTCTGCTGATTATGTCCAAAGGCAAAAACACTCGATTAAGATAAAAATGTCTTAAGTCAAGGGTCAAAAATCAATGGGTATTAAGCTGATATTAGTGGGTTTAACTGTTATATTTACGATTTCGTGCCTATTCTTTGGTACAAAAAATGGCTTTTATGATTCCGACAACTATCATGGTAATGGTTCTGCACATTAAAAAGAGTTACAGTTTCTGTTTCCAGCTTTTAGAACTTTGCTGAGGAATATTGCTAAGTAAATGGACAGAATTAATTACACAATGTCATTGCATTAGCGAAGTGTGGCGTTAGCCATGTTGAAAGAACTCAAATGTGGCAATCACAAGGGCTGAGATTGCTTCGCTTCGCTGGCAATGACTGTAAATATTTTTGTCAAACTACTTAAAAGCCAAGTTTCTCAGCTATGAGTTTAAGGGTAGGAATATGAGAGATAATTTATCAACTAATTTTAGTGCTGATGTTGGGGAAATAGGTCATGAGTTAGAATGTTTACCCTATAGTGTTCAACATCAAGACGAAGGAGTATGTCTGCTGGTCAGGATGGGCCCACACCGTATCCTGTTAGATTTCGGTTTAACAAATATTTCACCTCTAGTAGAGGAAGTGACTCAATCAGCAACTTTAGCAGATTTAGTTTTAATTAGTCATGCTCATCCAGATCATGCTAGAGGACTGTTAGAATTAAATCAGGCTTTTCCTTTTTTACCTATATATGCTAGTGAAGTAACAACAAAATTATTACCACTAAATTGGCCAGAGGCACAATTGCAAGGTATTCCTAAATTTTGTCAGGCGTTACCGTTGCGATCGCCCATAGAAATCAAAGAAAATTTAATTGTAGAGTTATTTCCCGCAGGTCATCTACCTGGTGCTGTGGCCATTCTCCTCACCTACCACACCCCTAACCGCGATTATAAGTTACTCTACACCGGTGATTTTTTCCTCTCTAACTCCCGTTTAGTTGAAGGGTTGCGACTAGATGAACTCCGAGGTTTAAATTTAGATGTACTCTTAATTGAAGGTAGTTATGGTACATCCCGTCATCCCCATCGCCGTAACCAAGAAAATCAACTAGCAGAAAGAATTCATCGCGCTATTAGTCCTACTGGCACAGAGCCAACCTCATCAGTAATTTTACCAACACCAGCTTTAGGTTTAGGTCAAGAATTGCTCATGTTGTTACGTTCCCATCACCACTTTACAGGTAGAGATTTAGACATTTGGGTTGATGGTGCTGTAGCTACAGGTTGCGATGCTTATTTAGAACTTTTACCCCATCTCCCCGCTTCAGTTCAGAATTTTGCCCGTCATCAACCTTTATTTTGGGACGAACGAGTTAAACCCCGTGTTAGAAGATTAAAACCGGAAAATTTAGCAACTTTAGGCACATCTCCTTGTATTATTCTCACGGATGCTACCGCAGATTTAAGTAAATATTGTCAAGCTAATACAGGTAATTGGCTGATTCTCGTACCGGAAAAAATAGATATTCCAGTGAATGAAGAATATTTAGCACCCATAAAAGTGGAAACTTACCTGTTAGCGCAGCATAGTGATGGGCCAGGAACAACCCAACTAATTCATAATTTACGACCCCAGCACGTGATTTTTTTTCATGGTTCTCCTAGCTATTTGGCAGACTTGACTAGCTTAGAAGAGTTACAAAACCGTTATCATATTCATTCACCAGCGGCCGGAACTATAGTAGAATTACCAATAGGAGAAACATTTTTACAACTGGCTGCCCCAGAAACTACTTATGAAGGTGAGTTGGCAGAATTAGGCACTGTTATTACTGTTACCCTTCCTGATACTGTGACAGCAGACCCCCGGTGGCGACAATTTGCCGATACAGGTTTAATCGCAGCCCGATGGCAGGGTGAAGAATTAGTATTACGGGGATTATCTCCACGAGAACTATTAAATCAAAATCATCTTCGTCCTACTGCTGGGGATGTTGAGTGTTGTGGTAGTTGCCGACATCAAAGGGGACAACGGTGTTGGAATCCCGCCGCCCCCTTATATAATTTCAAAGTTACCCTTGATGGATACTGTCCTGTTTTTGAACGCCTGATATGAATTTAGTTAAGGCGAGTTTAATCTGGATTCAAGTCAGTATAAGGGTTGTGAATTCGCTCCGCTTCGGGACATTCATCAGTTGTCAGTGGTTCTGAGTAACCGCGTGGCACTGAAGCTAATTTTTGAGTAACAGATCCGATGCTTTCGAGACGAACCATTTCCTCCCAAGAACAAACTTCATCTTCTTCGTCTGTTTCATAGCGTAAAGTCACTAAATCGCCCTCGATATCAATAATGCGGGCCCGCTCTATCCAGCGTTGCTGATCCCGTAAAAAAACACATACCTCCCGCCCGTCGCAACACAGTTGATAAATTTTGCGGTGTAGCATGTAGTGCTTCTGCCTTTTTATACAACGTAGTTAAACCTGTCAAATTCGGGTTTTATTGCTAGAATATCCGCCTCTGGGAGGAGAATTTCGCGCTGAGAACCCAGTAAGTTTAGTGACTCAATTTTAGCACTGATTTTTAGTCATTAGTGTTAGGTGAAATTTTTGGTCTTAAACTTTAGTTTACCGCATTAATTGAACGGCTATACAATTTGTTAAGTTCTACAGGGATTTTTTTGTAGTGGAACATTTTTACAAACAATCCTAATCTCTAAGGATACTATCTAACACAGTAGATTAAACTCAGTGGATAGCTTGATACTCCATTAATTATAGCATTATTTCTAATCTTTTACCTCTCCTGATCAGGAACTTAATTCAGTCATACCCAATTATTAACTATACTTATAACTATATTGATTTTTATAAAAATTAAATATATTAAGCTAAACTATTCTGAAAAATATAAATATAGATGTGAATATAAGTATCAAGAGCATAAGTTTATATGTAGAGATGATGCCATAGAACATCTCTACATAGATATTGGTCTTGTAGTTGTCATTTTTCTAGATGATCTGAGTAACAGAATTGAACAGCATAGACCATACAAAACAAAAATTGACTGGATGTGTAGTTATTGATCGTAAATTTTGTGTTTCATCCTATTGCATGTCATAACAGGATAGGACAATGAATGAAAGAGGAAAATGGACGAAGTTGAATGGGGTAGGGATTTAATAAGAATTACGAAGAGCCGTAAACTCCAAGGGGCGACAACCAGAGGCTTCACGTTTAATGCTACCAGTGCGAATGCCGTCATCTAAAGCTGCCAGAGCTACCAAATCATTTGATTGATAACACCTGGTTCTTAACACTTGATGGATTAAACCCTCAGATTCAACACTAAGACATCCAGTTTGGAAAGCCGATTTCACAAGTGAGCGAATCATCATAAACCAGGAAATAAGGATCTATAGATTGATTTTATCTATTGTGAAATAGTTAGTTTTTTAGTTCATTGATGTAAACCAGGCGTTACTCATGATCTTCATTACATAATTATAGTGATCCAAGTCACTCGAAGTTTATTTCATACCAAATAATTTCCGATAAATTACTTAAAGAAGAATAACTGGTAACATAAAATACTGATTAGAAATCTGACATATTTTGACTTACTGAGTAAAATTAGGTATTATCAACTAAGTGTAAAACCTAAATGTTGAATTTAGCTGAGAAACTGCCGAAAATCCTCATCTTGTTGACTTAATTGTACCCATTCTAAGTGAAGAGCTTGGAATTTTTGGACTAAGCGATCGCAAGCTGGACGTTCTGTCGCATAGTGTCCGGCATCAATTAATACAATACCACGATCACGACTTTCTTGAAATTGATGAAATTTACAGTCAGATGTCAAATAAGCTTGGGCATTAGTTTTAACTACGGCGGAAATAAAACCTGCACCAGAACCACCTAAAACAGCAACGCGGGAAATTTGCTGTTGTAAATCAGCCATTGGTGAAAAAATCAACTGAGGTGGATTTAGTTGAGATTGAATATTATTCAGTAGTTCTTCTAATGTTAAACTAGGATTAATCATGCCTACACGCCCATAACCTAAACCAGCTTGGGTAGGAACAATAGGTGATACTTCTTGAAGTTGGAGAATTTGGGCTAAAACATCAGCAGTTCCGTCCTCTACTTGATCAAAGTTAGTATGGGCGCTATAAATGCCAATATTATGGGCAAAAGCTAACCGCACCATTTCTGTTAAAGCTTCACCCGTGCGGAAAGATTTGGGGGGGTTAAAAATGAGGGGATGATGGGCAAAAATCAGGTTAGCATGGAGAGCGATCGCTTCCTGCATCACAGCTAAAGTCGGAGTTAAACATACCAGCACCCGCGCTTCTGTATACAAAACACCGGGTTCAACTTGCCAACCGCAATTATCCCAACTTTCGCACCAAGCAGGATTAGCCCATTCTTCAAACCAGGTAATTAAATCAGCAACTTTCATTAATTAATATTCTCAATACATTGATGAGTATTTTAAGGGGAAAACTTGGAATTTATATCAGTATGGCTCAAAAATCCTTTCAACTTAGTCTAAGAGGCAGTTTTAGCTGACGGCTGATAGCTGAATGCTTACTTTTTTTTCTCTGTAATTTCCCTCTATTACCTCTTAAGATGCGGAATGGGGGAGAGAATGTACTGTCTGACAGGAGGACAAGATAGCTAGAAGCTAGAGAGAGCAAGCTTCATAGCTCTTTGCCCTTTGATGTAATCCTTCAACCGATAGCGGCTAAATTGCATTAATTCTTCTATAGTTTTTTGGAACATTTGATGTACCCCA
>JBJTUF010000310.1:0-38686 GCA_046080565.1 Cuspidothrix sp.
ATCCCGGAAATAGTCTGTTAAAACTTTCACATTATAATAAACCAAAGCAGTTTTACCACTACCTTGAGTATGCCAAATAATGCCACTTTTTACCCCTTCACTTAATTTTTTGAGAATTGCTTTAGTAGCAAAAATTTGGGGATAACGCATAATATGTTTTTGCCAACCGCTTGCTTCTTTGACATAGGCGATCGCATATCGTAAAATAAACCTGATCCGATCTTTACTAAATAATGACGTTAATAGTCTATTAGTGGGAGTATGGGGAGATTTATTAGTAATAAATTCAGCATTATTTTTAATACTTTGTAAATTATTATCTTGAAGTATAAAATTTTCTAACTTTTCTAATTCTTCATTTTCTGGTTGTAAAAGTAATGATAAATCAAGATTTTCTTCTTCCCGAAAATAGTTTAAATCATGGTTTGTATAGGAAGGAGCAGCATAAAAAGCTCCAGCTATTGGTTCAAGAGACTCCTTATCATATTCCATATTATTAGAAAATACCATTAATTGCGTAATATTAGCAAATTTTCTTAACTTCTTGTTACTAAATCTAGCACTACTACGGGTAATTTCAGCAAGCATACCATCTTGATTATTTGGTTTTTTAACTTCTATAAAAGCTAAAGGTATACCATTAATTAAAATAGTGATATCTGGACGAAATTCCTCATCACCATTTTGATATGTTAATTCTGTAACTACATGAAAACTATTATTTTCAAAATTGGTAAAATCTATAATTTTAGTTCCTGACTGTTCTATTAATTTCTCATAAAAACTATTACCTAAATCTTCATTATCTAGAAAAAATCCAATTTCTGCTAATAGACGAGTAATATCAGCATTTTCTAAGTCAGGATTAATACGAGTTATACTTTGTCTGAAAATATCTGTAAAAATATTATTTTCTGGGTTATACACGGCATTATTTAGCGATAAGTATTCATAACCTAATCGCTGTAAATGTATAACTGAGGGCAGTTTTACCCTAGAGTCTTCGTTAAAAGTCATAAAATGAGCAAGTTTTAAGACTTAGTTGGAAATACTGTGATAATTAGTCAAGAATATCGTAATTATACCAAAAATAAATCCATCAGTATAGTGCGATCGCCCCTTCTATTACCATAAGCGATCGCCCTCATCATTTTTATCCTTTCATCTTTTTTGTGTGAAATGGCTTACGCCACGCTGCGCTATCAGGATGTCTGGTTACTGAGCGAAGTCGAAGTACAGGATTTAAGGATTTATAGGATTTAATTACAATTATCTGCATCATTATACAGAATTGGTATAAGCTGAGAAAACATTTAATTTGCATAATTAAAAACAGGCAGGATGCCTGTTCCACACGAGTTTTAGTTGTGAGCAATATACAATCTAAATGTCCAACAGCTTATTCATCCTGTTCATCCTTTAATCCTGGGTATCCTGATTCTGACATTATTTATTTAAGGCTTCTTGGGTTTCTGTGGTTTTTGAGATTTTGTTTTATTCTGAGCCATTAACTGTGGATATTGATCTTGCATTTCCAATATTTCAGGAATAGTCACAAATTCATAACCCTGTTTACGGAACTTGTTAATGATTTCTGGTAAGGCTTTGACAGTGTTAGTGCGATCGCCTCCTCCATCGTGCATTAACACAATACCACCTGGTCTAGATGTTCTAAATATGTTATTAATCAATTTTGGTACACCTGGACGGGAGTAGTCCACTGAATCAGACGACCACATAATAACAGCATATTTATTACCTTTAGCATAATCTACCACCCCATTTCTCATATTCCCACCAGGTGGACGGAACAGATTTGTTTTAACTCCAGTAGTTTTATAGATGATATCTGTAGTATTAGAAACCTCATAAGCAGCAGTTTGCGGATTCATGTGATGATACCAGTGATGCCAGGTATGATTAGCAATGGTATGACCTTCTGTGACTATCCGTTTTGTTAATTCAGGATAATTCTTGACATTCTGCCCGACGACAAAAAATGTACCTTTGATATTATTTTTGTTGAGAATATCTAACACTTTTCCAGTGCTACTAGGCCAAGGTCCATCATCAAACGTGAGGGCGATAACTTTTTTACTGGCTGGCAACTTTGCCTCTTGGATTACAACCCCTTCAAATCTAGATGGTACATCAGTTGCAAACCCTTTTGCTTGGGCTTCTTCTTGCCAACTGGTGAGCATTTCGGCTTTAAATTTTTCTAATCGCTGCTGAGTTTTGACACTAGCAACAATTTCCTTATCTTTAACACCGGTGCTTTGCATTTGAGCATCAGATGTATTACCTTTAAAAAGAATCATCCAAGCAATTGCTAAAGTGCCACTTAAACCGACTATGGCAATTAATATCGTCTGTATATCAAAAAATGGCTTATTATTTTCCACAGTGTAACTCCTTCAAGGGGTGAGCAATCAATGAGGGCAGTTATGGTTCTGACGCTAGGCTATAACAAATTTTTGTATATGTGAAAATTTCAAGTTGCTGAGTAAAAATTATGAGGATCTGTATACAGATTTACATAAGTTCCACAAGTTATATAGATATATGATACAAAGATGACATGAACATTTATCGAATTAACTATATAGAATTATGCAATGTATAGTTACAGATAGAAGATAAATCAATTAGAACATTTAAATGATAATCATAATTTTCCTATTAATTTAGTTGCTACGGTAGTTCGTCCATTTTACACTATGTAGAGTTTTATTAAGAATTTATCTTAACAACTTTATCCATAGTTGATGCTGTAAAAATGCTTAAACTTTCTTCGGCAATGTTCAAAAATCAGAATATTTGTAGCAAACATACACAAAAATCAGTTTTTTTAATTGTTATTTATTGATTAAAAAAAGCTAATTTATTCTGAATTTTGCTGAACTTACGCAAAACCTACTGTAAATACTGTCATTGCGATGTAAGTAAGCAATTTCAAACCAATAGGTTTCGTTAAAATGCGTAAGTCCTCTTTTGTATTCCGTATCTTCCATCATTACTTTTCTTCAATACCATCAGACGATAACTAACTAAAGATAGTTTCTCATCTTTAAATTATTTTGAGTAGTTACTATGGCTACTATTCTCTATGGAAAGTTAGACATTTTTATCATCAATTGATGATTTATGATAATCTCAACTTACACAAAACCTACTACAAATACCGTCATTGGGACGTAAGTAAGCAATCTTAAACCTCTACATGTCATTAAAATGCGTAAGTCCTAATAATGTATTACTTAGTATAAATATTTTTAATCATCTTAATTTGATTTTTTCCAAACTACTAATATTACTCCGATGACAATAAAACCTAAGCCGAAAGCACGGGTTAAAGATATAGATTCTTTTAAAACAAAGTAACCTAATAATACGGAAAATATATAACCAACTGATACAGCAGGTGCAGCAACACTGAGATTAATTCGTGTCAGTAGTAAAATATAGGCTATAGCACCAATACCATAACAAGTTAATCCTATTATCAATTCTGGTATAGTGATCATATTCAGAATCAGATTAACTGCGTTACTTGCATCAACTTTTCCTAATTTTAGCGCCCCCATTTTTAAGAAAAATTGTCCTGCAACACTAATGAGAACTGACATCAGAAGTAAAGCAAATTCTGGTATTGACACAAGTAATTCCTTTATATTTTAATACTAATTTTTGCAATTAACAATTAGAGATTTAAAACCTTTGAAAATTTGTGATTAGATTTTTTTCAACCCTCCAGTTTCTTTAAGTGTATAAAGAGGACGACCTTTAACTTCTTCGTATATGCGACCAATATATTCACCTAAAATGCCAATACAAATTAGTTGTACTGAACCTAAGAAAAACATGGAAATTGTAATTAATGTATAACCTATTAAGTGAGATACTGGGGCAAATATCCGCCAATAAAGCACCAGTATAATCATAATCATGGCAATAGTAGCTGAGATAATCCCTAAATAAGTTGCCAGCCTTAAAGGAACTGTAGAAAAGGAAATAATACCATCAATAGCTAAAGAGAAAGACTTAGCAAAAGTATATTTGACATCTCCTGCAAAACGGGGTTTTCTTTCAAATAAGACTGATGTTTGTTGGAAACCGACCCAAGCACGTAAACCACGAATATAACGGTTGCGTTCTGGCATAGAATTGAGTATATCTACTACTTGTCTATCCATTAAGCAAAAATCTCCTGTATCTACAGGAATATTAACTTTAGCCAAGCGTCGAAGAATGCGATAAAAAAGATATGCAGTAAACCGTTTTAACCAGCCTTCTTGTTGACGGGATATTCGCTGGGCATAAACTACTTGATATCCTTCCTGCCACTTGTCAATCATGGTTAAAATTAATTCTGGTGGATCTTGGAGATCGGCATCCATCACAATGATACATTTACCTTGAACAAAGTTTAAACCCGCAGTTACGGCGATTTGATGGCCAAAATTCCGCGCTAGACTCAGATAATGTACTCGGTTGTCACGATGGTGTAATTCGCGCATCATATTTAAAGAGCGATCGCGGCTACCATCATCAATTAAAATTAATTCAACATCACCGTCTAACTGTTCCATGACTTGATGTAAACGGCGATACATCTCCGTTATATTTTCTTCTTCATTATAAATGGGGATAACTAAGGAGTAGATGGGCTGATTCATAATCATAAAATTTCTGAAAAATTTAATTGCTTGAAAATAAAAACATAATGAATTATTCTCGTTATCTAAAAATCAATAAAGACTATATCATACTGTTAACAATTTGGTTCGTAGGACTACTTATAGATAGGACATGGTTTTTCCTAGACGACTCTATTCCATCTTATGATCAAAGCGCTCATTTAACAGGAGCATTACATCATTATCGAATTTTTCAAAACTGGAATATTTTCTCACGTGATTGGTGGTTATCTCTATGGCAACTAACCCCTAGTTATCGCGCACCTTTTGTATATATTTGTACAGTCCCATTTTTAGTATTATTTGGTAAAGGTTATGATCAAGCCAGTTTAGTTAATTTATTATATACAGCCATAATTATTGTATCAGTATATCATTTAGGAAATTATTTATTTAAAAACCGGAAAATAGCCATCACAGCCAGCATATTTTGCCTATTATTTCCCATAATGGGAATTATGCGAACTGATTATTTATTAGATTATGGTTTAACCTCTATTGTAATAGCTACTTTCACGATTTTAACAATTTGGAAAGATAGTTATTTTGGTTTTATCTCATGGATATTAACTTTCTTACTGGGAATCGGCATAGGTTTAATTATGTTAGCTAAACCCACAGGGTTTATTTTCATTTTTATTCCTAGCATCTGGACATTAATTATTTTTATCAAAAACCGTGAATTACTTAAACTAACTCAATCAGCCTTATCTTTAATTGTAGCATGGTTCATTTGTGGTTCTTGGTATAGTTTAAATTGGTTGACTATTATTACTTCCGCCTTAAATGCTAATAATGTCGGAAAAGGAGAAGGTGATCCTGGTTCTACAACTATTGCTGGTTGGTTATATTATCCACAAACTCTCCCAGAAACCGTTGGTTTTCCAATATTATTTGTCAGTATAGGTATTTTCATAGTTTATCTGTTTAAAATAAAAATTACTCAAAATTTAGTTAAAAATAATCCATCCAAATCCTCCTTAAATTGGTTGTTTATTTTCCTAATTAGTAGTTATATAATTTGTTCATTGGGTACAAATAAAGATATTAGATTTATTCTTCCTTGCTTCCCAGTAATTAGTTTAATATTAGCTCATTTTTTTAACTTAATTGAAAATATTTGGTTTGATAAACTCAGATTAACAACTATTGCATTAAGCACCATAATTTTACTTAATAATTTGTTTCCTTTACCATTAATTCAAGCTTATGGAGGAAAACATTTACCCCATGATGAGGGTAAAAAATATCCTCTAAGTGAGGTAATGGATACAATCAAAAAAACTAATCCATATTTGAGAACAACTTTAGGAGTAATTCCCGTTTCTACACCACAAGTCAATGAATTTACTTTAGATTATTTTGGTACATTAGCTGATTTTAGCGTCTATGGCAGAAAATTAACCATGAAATTATCTCAAGTAGATCAAGATTTGCAGTATTTATCTTGGTATATTACTAAAGATAACGAACCAGATGAACCAGGAGAAAAAGGAGAAACTAAACGCAAGTTAAAGTATTTAGTAGAAACTGCCCATGATTTAAAATTAAAGCGTGATTGGATATTACCTCATGGTGATAAATTAAGATTATATCATCGTAAAAATCCTCATATAATTGTTGAAAAATTAAATAATGATAACAAATCAGTTGCACTAGAAAAAGTGATTATTACTAATGAATTTGTCAGCAATCAAAATAACCCAATTACCTATCAAATAACAGGTTCATGGAATGAATTACAAAATGGTTTATTACTCTTGAAATGGCAAAATGGAAAATCTGTTTGGTATCATGATCATGCAATTGGTTTAGGTAACTTATATTGTGGTTTAAAATGTAATCCCCAAGGAAGTTTTAGAGTAACTGAAAATCTATCTACATATATTCCTCAAACATTACCTTTAGGAACATATCAACTATCTGCATTTTATTTAGATAGGACAACTAACAAAGTTGCACGTTTAAATATTGGCAATATTATTGTCAATGTTACAGATATAGGACAATTAGAAAAAGCACCACCTTTAGATTTAGTTTCTCGAATGTCACAATTAGCAGTAGAATTACAACAGGGTAAATTAGATAATATCTTTGTACAAATAGATCATTTTAATCAATATGATCCTATTCAAGATTATTTAAAACAAATTGAATTGGCTGCTAATTATTATTTACAAAATGAACCAAATAATCTTAATTGGCGCTATACTCTAGTTTTGTCCCAACTTTTACAGCGTAAAGTATCACCATTAATCAATAATTTAACACAATTAACTAAGTATGACAGTCAAAACCCTTATACTTTCCTTTACTTAGGTTTTGTATATCTATATGATTTTCAACCAAAAAAAGCTGAATTACAGTTAATAGCATCAGAGAAAATTAACCCTAATATACCAGAGTTAAAAACTTTAAAAACAGTAGCCAATATTATGAAATATATAACATTAATTCGCTGACAAATTATGAAAAAACAATTATTATTAGGGTTATTAATAGCATCATTAATCTTATGGTTAATAGCATTAGGAAACTTACCTTTAAGAGACTGGGATGAAGGAACTTATGCTATTGTTGCTAGAGAAATTTACAGAACTGGTAATTGGCTTTATCCTACTATACAAGGAGATCCTTTTTTATTAAAACCTCCCTTAATGCAATGGTTAATTGCTATTTGCTATCACATAGGAGGAGTACAAGAATTTACTACTCGTTTTCCTGGTGCATTTTTAACAGCTTTAGGAGTACCTGTATTGTACTTAATTGGGCGTTTAGTTTTTTTAGAAACCCTACCAGCGTTGTTTTCTGCACTGGTTTATTTAACATTATTACCTGTAGTACGTCATGGTAGACTGGCAATGTTAGATGGAATGACAATTTCATTTTTCTTATTATTATTGTTTTGTGTTTTCAAAGCAAGAGATAATCGAAAATATGCTATTGGTATAGGTTTTTGTTTAGGTTTAATTACTCTCACTAAAGGAATGTTAGTGGTAGTTTTAGCAGGAATTGCTGGTTTATTTATTCTTGCTAATAAACAATTAGCTTTATTAAAAAATCCATATTTATGGATAGGAATGTTTTTAGGAAATTTACCTGCTATTGGTTGGTATTTTGCCCAATATCAACATTATGGTAATACTTTCTTACAAGTACATTTTCAATCTCAAGCATTTGATAGACTAGGAACAGCAGTAGAAGGTAATGCTGGCCCTATTTGGTATTATTTATTAGAAATAATCAAATATGGTTTTCCCTGGTTATTGTTTTTACCGGGAGGTTTATATTTAACCTGGAAAAATCGTCATACTGCTTGGGGTTGTTTAACTTTAATTGGTACAGTTATTTATTTTGCAATAGTCTCTTTAATGAAGACAAAATTACCCTGGTATATTATGCCAATTTATCCATTTTTAGCTTTAGCAATTGGGATTAATTTAAGTTATATTTGGCAACAAGAAAAGGTTAAAAGTAAATTTTTAATAGGATTTTTTGGATTTTTAACTATAGTGGGTTTAGCAGGATGTGTTTATTTTAGTATTGTCGAAAAACAAATCATCTTAATCTTCATGAGTATTATTTTAACTATATCTATGGGAATTACCGCTTGGTTAATTAATCAAAATAATCGTAAATTTATCACTGTTTTATTTTCAGGAATGTATTTAGTTTTATTATTGTTAATGAGTTCAAATTCTTGGATATGGGAGTTAAATGAAGCCTTTGCTGTTAAACCTGTAGCAGAATTAATTCGTCAACATATTGCCCCAGGAACAACTATTTATACTTCTTTTGGTTATAGTCGTCCTAGTTTAGATTTTTATTGTGATTGTAAGGTTATTTCTGGTAATATGGCATTATTGCAGGAAATGTTATCGAAAAAGTCTTATTTGTTGGTAGATAATGATAGTTTGCAGAAAATGAATTTAAAGGATAGTAAAATAATAGGAACAGTTAAAGAATTTACATTAGTTGCACCATTTTATTACTAAATAAATTTTCATTTTTAAGATACCCATAAATCTCTAGCAAAACGAAGAGAAAATACTACCATAAGTAAACAGAAAAAGAACATTACTGGGTATCTTAAACGAGGATAGTTTTCCAGCAATAAACCAAAAGCAATAGATAATGATACAATACCATAAGCATAACGTTCAGCCGAAGCAGTAATTCCAGTATTTAGAATTAAGCCATAGGAACATAGTCCATACACAAAGCTAACAAGAGGAAGTTGATAACGAAAAAACCATAATAAATATATTCCACCAAAAACAATTGCTACTTTAAATAATTCATCTCCTGCTAATAACCACATTAATAACCAGAGAAAATAAAATCCATAGTGTACTTTTTTAAAGCCTAACTCTAAACGAAAATGCCATAAAAGATAACCACTAACCATAATTATTAAAAATAACAATGGATGCCAAGGTTCTTTAATATATCCAGATTTCCAATTATTAAAACCTATAACTACCTGCATTAACATTTGCCACCAACCTTCCCAAGCAAAACCTTTTGCGTCTCCTCTCCATGCTTTTTGTGCATGAATAAAAGCTAAAGCATCACCAAATTGAATTTGACAATATAGACTATAAAAAATAATACCTAATGCACTAGTTAAACTAGCAATATAGGCTTTTATAGGTCTTCTTTCTTTCCAAGAAACAAATAAAAAAGCAGGTATTAATGTAATTCCAGGTACTCTTGTTGCAGTGGATAATATACCCCAAAAAGCCGCCCAGGTATGTTGTTTTTTTTCAAAAGTTATTAAAGCAGAGGTAGTACATAATAAAAACAAACCTTCAGTATAAATTACCGTTCCATAAATAGAATAAGGACACCATACTAAAGTTGTTATTATCCACTTTGCAGCACTTCTACCATAAAGTTCTTTTACCCAAAAATAAAGTATAATTAATGTTGCTAAAAATGATAGGTTATTTACTAAAAAACTGGCAATTTTAAAAGGTAAACCTGTAGTCATTAATAAACGACATAATAGTGGGAATAAAGGAAAAAAAGCTACTGTATGAATTTGTTTTACATCGCTAGAAAAATCGTATCCATTAGTAACAATCTTTTCATACCAAACACTATCCCAAGCATGGAAAACATCCCAACTAAAGTTAGCAATAACACCATTTGATGCAACGGGAAATAAGGGGGCAACTATTAACATGGTAAAAGCTATTAGTACCCTACTAGATAGCCAAATTAGCATGATAAAAAATAAACTATTATCAATGAAGTTAAAATTTTTAAGATTTTTAAGATTTAGCATATTAGTAAAAATTTATCTCTTTTCAAATAAATATACATCATCTTTGTGAAATTTTAATTTTAATTGTGAATTTGTTTTTAATTTGTTTATGAATGGATAAAAAGTAAACACAAGCAATTAAACCAGTGGTATAAATCACATCACATTGTCCCCAAAGAGAACTATTATAAATTACAGTGGGACTTAATATTACTGCTAAAAATGCCCAATTTGCCATTTTTCCTACAGGATATTTTAATTTGACAATTTTATAAGTAAAAAATGCACAAATAAAATCCACTATCATGGCAAAAAGTTTAATTCCTAATATTTTGGGAATTCCAGATAGCATTGTCGCCGCAATTAATAACCAATAAAGATAGGATGGTGTATAGTCATAAAAATTATGTTTAAAAGCACTAAATCCGCCATTATTGACAATGAAATCATACCAGGGATCTAGAAAATATTTATAATCTACTGATTTATTAGGAACACAAACTAATCTGATTAGCACAGATAATATAATTCCTATATACCAATATTGTGGTACTGGCAATTGTTTGAAACCAAACCTATTTATAATTAATTTGAATAAATTTTGATTTGAATTTTTCATCATAAATGTAATAATTAATTATTACTGATATGCTACACTAAAAAACATAGCTTTCTCATCAAAAATATGCAACTAATCCAAAAGCAATATTACACTCCAGAGGAATATCTGGAATTAGAAGCAACTGCTGAGTACAAAAGCGAATACATTGACGGACAAATCATCCCTATGGCTGGTGCATCTATAAATCATAACCGCATCTCTTTGAATTTAAGCTCTGGACTAAATTTTGCCTTCAAAAATCAAAATTACGAAGTTTTCATGGGTGATATGCGTCTATGGATACCTCAAAAGCTAATATACACTTATCCAGATGTGATTATTATTGCAGATAAGCCGGAATTTTTCAATAATCGGACAGATACAATCACAAACCCCCAGGTGATTATAGAAGTTTTATCTAAATCTACCAAAAGTTACGATAGAGAAGATAAATTCGCTGCTTACAGAACAATTCCCACTTTTCAAGAATACCTCTTAATTGATCAAACCCGCATTCATGTAGAACAATTTTCTAAACTTGGGAAAAAAAGATGGAATTTATGTGAGTATGATGAAGAAGATGAAAACATATCTCTAACAACAGTAACTTTTTCCACTTCTTTGCAGGATATATACAATAAAGTAAACTTTGAAGTTAGAGAATCTGAAGTAGAAAATAATAGTTGAAACTTCCTTAACCAACCCAAATTTCGTGAGCAAAACCGACTGCTAATTTACTTAGTAAAGTTATAAATATACCCATCACTAAATAAGCTTGACGAGGATAGCGAGATAACCACACACCTATAGCTATATTTAAAGGAATAATTCCATAAGCAAGACGACTTAAAGAAATTGTACCACCAGATGCTAAAAGCAAACCAATACCAGAAAAACCATAAACTATCATCACCGGAGTTAATCTGCGGCGATAATACCATAATAAAAATGTACTACCTAAAATCATAGATACATTTAAAATATTATTAATTAAATATTGATTTGTTAGCATTAATGACAGGATAAGTATGGCATAACCACTATGAAAAATTACAGGATGGAAATATTTACGCCAGTATAATAAACAAGAAGAAATAATGAGAATAAGACTAAAACATATCGGATACCAAATATCTTTAATTCCTCCTCCTTCATTTTCCTCCCAACCAAAATACCAATTATAACCGAATGGAATTTGCATGAGCATATTTAACCAACCTTCCCAGTCAAAACCAAAGGAAGGTCGCCATCCTTTTTGTGCAGCAATAAAGGCAAGAAAATTATCAAAATGTAACCAACAATAAAAACCAAATATTAATAAACCTATGCCAGATAATAACCCTGCAATATAGGCAATGGGTGGTTTACGTTGTTTCCAAGCTGCGATAAAAAACGCCGGAATTAATACCATTCCTGTTGGACGAGTTGCTGTTGCCATTGCTCCGCAAATAGCTGTCCAAATATATTGTTTTTCATCAAAGGCACGTAAGGCAATTGTACTTAATAATAAATATAACCCTTCTGTATAAATTACTCCTGTAAACAAAGACATAGGACAGTAAACCATGACAGCAATTGTCCATTGTGCTACGGTAATATTACATTGTTTTTTTAGCCAACCATATAAAAAATACAGCATTGCTAAAAATGCTAAATTATTAATAATTAATCCGGCAATTTCAAAAGAAAACCCCAATTTCATCAAAATAAAAATACTTGTAGGAAATAAAGGAAAAAAAGCTATATTGTGTTGTTTACCATCATCAGCAAATTCATAACCTTCAGTAACTATATTTCGATAATGAACACTATCCCAAGCATCAAAAATACTCCAGCCTAAATGAGGTGTTATTCCATCTGATAATGCTGGTATATTCGGAGCAATTAACAACATTGCAGTTAAGATTAGTACGCGACTCACTAGCCACATAGAGCCAGGAAATAAGAAATCATCTGTCCAAATAAATTTAGCTATGTTTGTGACAATTGTACTAATCGCTATTTGTGTTTTCACCATCATGCTTATGTTGTTTCTAACTCTGAAATAATGACCATGGTTATTTTAATAGGACTTACGCATTTTAGCGAAATCTGGGGTTTGAGATTGCTTCCTTAGGTCGCAATGACAATATTTGCAGTGGGTTTTGCGTAAGTCCAGTTTAAGTAATGTTACGCAATTTTTCCCAAAAAGCAATAGGTAATAGAAACTAATTTCTATATAATGATTCAGGTTAGGCAATAATACCCCCGACTTCTGACATCATATTGATAATTTGTGAACACAATAAATAAAAGAAGTCGGGGATCTGGGTTGCAACTACCCATTGCCAAGGTAAATTTAGATGATTAACAACTGGGACTAATTATTTTATGTTTCGGGAATAGTCCGTTGAAACTCATCCATTAGATCATCTAATTCTTCCAAAGCCTGATTAACATCCACTCTTAAAGTCCCTAAGTTCGGTTGTTCTAATAAACTGAGTAAACGATCACGTTTACTTTTAACCGCGTTGATTCGTTCTTTAATTGTTTGAATATCCATGTTTTCCCTTCTCGTCCTTAAACATTTCCAATCTAAAGTTAACGCAAAACGGAAAAATCTCTATCTTACCCTTTCCTAATTTGGCGTTAATCAGCGATGATAATAATACTCAGGATCAAAATAAATTATACTAATCATCAATTATGATCGGCGGAATTTCTTTAGGAACATTGGGGTTAACACTAGGTAGTGTACTGACCATCACAGGTTTTGTAGCCTATTTTGCTGATAACGCTACCCTTAACTTAGTCGGTTTTTTCTATGGTTTTCCCCTATTACTGGGAGGTTTAGCCCTCAAAGCCAATGAACTTAAACCTATACCCTTCAGCCAAACCACTACACCATCTATTCTAGAACTGAGAACGCAACAGGCAACCGTCACACAAAATAAAATTCGCAAGGACATCACACGCTTCTGCTATGGACAAAGGGCGCATCTAGATACAGCTTTAGCCTATCTGGGTTTAAGTCCTACGGATGAAGAAAGACCAGTTGTGACAGGTTTAAGAGAAACTGAAATTAATGGCGCGTATACCCTAATTCTAGAATTTGATTCACCACTAATCACCTTTGATACTTGGCAACAAAAGCAAGAAAAAATGACCAAGTATTTCGGACCAGGGGTAGAAATCAATATTCAACAACCCAGAGAGGAGTACATTGAACTGTCTTTGATGAAGCAGGAATAGTAGGGGTTTGAGATTGCTTCCTTAGGTCGCAATGAGTGTATTTGAAGTAGGTTTTGGGTAAGTCCAGATTCATTCCCATACAGAGTATGGGAATGAGAACGAGAAATCCCTGACTTATCAAAGAGGCCGGGGATCTAAAAATTATCAACCACCATCAACAGCGTACTGAATTAACAGTGATAAACGTTGACGGAGGGTTTCTAGTCCCAAACGCTGACTAGCGGAAATGAAAATCGCTAATGGAAACTCTTCCCTAGCTAAAGCTAGAGTTTCACTACTAACTTGATCAATTTTATTAAAAGCCACTAATGCTGGACCTGGTGTAATGGGCATTTGTGCAAGTATATCTCGCACTGAGCGAATATGACTTAACCAAGCTGGATGAGATAAATCTACTAAATGTAGTAAAGCATCCGCTTCTGTCACTTCCTCCAAAGTTGCCCGAAAGGCATCCATTAAAGATGCTGGTAACTCATGGATAAACCCTACGGTATCAGTCATCAGAGTTTCCTGGGGTGCGCCGGTTTCCGCATGGGGCAGCATTAACCGCCTTGTGGTGGGGTCAAGAGTTGCAAATAACTGGTCAGCGGTGTACACTTCTGAGTTAGTGAGGGCATTAAGTAAAGTAGATTTACCAGCGTTGGTATAGCCTACTAAAGCGACGGAGGGAACTTCTCGATGTTGTCGGCGTTGCCTTAACCGACAACGATGGGCTTGCAATTGGTTAACTTCTTGTTGGAGTCGAGAAATCCGTTTTTGAATAGCCCGGCGTTCTGTTTCTAGTTTAGTTTCACCAGGGCCTCTTGTACCAATACCACCACCTAGTCTAGACATGGCTTGACCTCGGCCTGCTAGTCGAGGCAACATATACTCTAATTGTGCTAGTTCTACTTGCAATTTACCCGCACCGGATTGAGCGCGTTGGGCAAAAATATCTAAAATTACTTCTGTGCGGTCAACTACTCTTATGCCTATTTGGGCTTCTAAGTTGCGAACTTGGGATGGTGAAAGATCACGATCAAATACTACTAAGTTAGCACCTAGAGTTTGGGCTGTGATGGCGACTTCTTGAACTTTACCTTCACCGATGACTGTTTGGGGATGAATACGCGATCGCTTTTGCTGTAATGTCTGTAACACATCACCCCCAGCCGTATCTACTAACCGCGCCAATTCCGCTATAATGTCTTGGAATTGTTGGGGAGTGGTATTTTCAGTTAATACTCCCACAATGACCACCCGATCATGATCTGCATCTACTTCTTGAGCTACATATTCGCGGCTAAACTCCTCTTCTAAACTTTCCACCAAGTCTAGAAAATCTTGATCCGCTAAAGCCTCTAAGCTCAGAGGTGGTGATATATTTGAATATGTCCCCGCATCTGGGATACTCATTCCAGCAGACTGACTCGCAACTAACTGTTTACTATTAGCTACTAAATGCGCTAGATAAGCTTCCTTTACATAGCCAGTTGCGCCACCACCACGCTTTGTAAATCCTGCCCCAGTAATATTTAAAACGACTAAAGCATCCAACCGTTGCAAAGCCATTGCAGTCAAAGCTGCTTCGTTTGGTGGTTCTGATTTAAGATTAGTAGATAGACAACGAATACCGCTCAAACGTTCTGCACCATAACGGGGCAATTCTAGGGGCGGAATTTGAGTTTGACGTGGAGTGCCTACACCAACCCGGATTACTTGTCCGCGACGATTGACGTAGGCACAAACAGGCTGATTAATTTCTGTACTAATTGCTGCTAGACGTTGAGCGAATTCAGATGTAGTAATGCGATCGCCTGATATTCGCTGGTGGTACAGCCGCTGGAGTTGTTTTAGCTGGCTGGACTTTAAACCTTGAATGTTGCCAAAGATAGTTTCTATAGGCGTTTATGACCAGTTACCTGGCCTCCCCTGAAATCTTTACATAGTCTATTTTACAACAGGGAACAGGGAACAGGGAATAGGCAAGAGGCAAGAGGCAAGAGGCAAGAGGCAGGAGGCAGAAGGAGTAATAAAAATTTATCCCCCCAATCACCAATTACCAATTACCAATTACCAATTACCAACTACCAATTACCAATTACCAATCACCAAAGGCAACCGTTAACCAATATGTAGACTTAGAAGCGATTATAGATTTATAATTAATGATTGTGAGTTTTTTCAAAAAACAGAAAAATAATGAACGCGCAAGAGATTATCCGCTCAATAGAAGCGGAACATTTGAAATCTGATTTACCCCAAATCTATGTCGGGGATACAGTGAAAGTAGGAGTCAAAATTAAAGAAGGTACTAAATACCGTGTTCAGCCCTATGAAGGCGTAGTTATTGCTATGCGTAATGGTGGCATCAACGAAACCATTACAGTTCGCAAAGTTTTCCAAGGTGTAGGCGTTGAACGAGTATTTTTACTCCATTCTCCCCGCATTGATAGCATTAAAGTATTACGTCGTGGTAAAGTTAGACGTGCCAAACTATACTATCTACGTGGTCGCGTTGGCAAGGCAACCCGTATTAAACAAAGATTTGACCGCGCTCTGTAACCAAAATGGTGAGTTAATAGACAAAACTCAAGCTGCAAGCGGCATCCGCCGCTCACTTGCCAAATAAAAAAAAATAAGTTACAATTAAAATCGAAATTGCGTTAAACTAAAAAAGTTCAGCGCGATGACTGTAACAAGGAAAGCTTGTGCGCTCTTAGTTCAGTTGGTAGAACGCAGGTCTCCAAAACCTGATGTCGGGGGTTCAAGTCCTCCAGGGCGCGCTCAAAAGTAAAAATAACACCCGAAGGAATAACGCAACTGTCAGAATGGCAGATAGCGTTAATTATTTCGGGTATAATTATTTTTAACTTACAGCTTACTTGTTGTCATTCAATTGAGGTCGAAGCTGTAAACAAGAGAAAAATCATCAGCTAGAGCTAATTAAGAAACGGGGGGATAACGACTGTGGCCAAAAAAAATGAAGCAGAAATGCCAGAAACCGAAAATGGGTTTAGCTTAAACAATTTTTTCCAAGGCACAAAGGAAGAACTTGAAAAAGTAGTTTGGCCCAGTCGGAAGCAATTAGTGAGTGAATCGGCTGCTGTACTATTAATGGTTACACTCTCCGCATCTTTGATATACTTGGTAGATGGATTGTTCGCTTGGGCGGCCAAACAGGTATTCTGATGACTTCTGCAACAGACGAACCACAGAACTCAGATTTACAGTCCGAGGAAGCACTTTTAACAGCACTTAAAGAAGCACGCTGGTATGCAGTGCAAGTAGCCTCTGGTTGTGAAAAGAGAGTGAAAACAAACTTAGAGCAACGTATCCAATCTTTTGATGTTGCTGATAAAATTATCCAAGTGGAAATTCCGCACACACCAACTGTGAAAATCCGCAAAGATGGTAAACGTCAGCCCTCGGAAGAGAAGGTTTTTCCTGGATATGTCCTAGTACGGATGGTAATGAGTGATGATACATGGCAAGTAGTAAGAAACACCACCCATGTGATCAACTTCGTGGGCGCAGAGCAAAAACGAGGTAGCGGCAGAGGCCGTGGCCACGTCAAGCCAGTCCCACTTAATCCTTCGGAAGTAGAACGCATATTCAAACAAACCACGGAACAAGAACCAGTAGTCAAAATTGATATGGCTACAGGTGATAAGATAGTTGTGCTTTCTGGTCCATTTAAGGATTTTGAAGGCGAGGTGATTGAAGTTTCCCCAGAACGGAGTAAACTAAAAGCTCTACTCTCAATCTTTGGAAGAGATACACCAGTAGAATTAGAATTTAATCAGGTTAAAAAACAGAGCTAAATACAAATGGCGAAGAAAGTAGTAGCGGTCATTAAATTGGCCCTGAATGCTGGGAAAGCCAACCCAGCACCGCCAGTTGGTCCCGCGCTGGGTCAACATGGTGTTAACATCATGATGTTTTGTAAAGAGTACAACGCCAAAACAGCAGACCAAGCTGGGATGGTAATTCCTGTAGAAATTTCTGTTTATGAAGATAGAAGTTTCACATTTGTACTCAAAACCCCACCAGCATCAGTATTGATCCGCAAGGCAGCAAAGATTGAAAGAGGCTCTGAACAACCCAACAAAAAGAAAGTTGGCAGCATTACCAGAGCGCAATTACGGGAAATTGCTCAAACCAAACTTCCTGACCTCAACGCTAATGATATTGATGCAGCCATGAATATCGTGGAAGGAACTGCTAAAAACATGGGCGTAACAGTTACAGATTAGGTGACAGTAAATAAAACAATAACAACTGACAACTGACAACTGACGAATAACAAAATCATATCGGGGGAGAGGTGAAAAACTTTGAGAGTACCCCAGGAGTACAAAATGGCAAAGAAAGTATCACGCCGTTTACAGGCGTTGCTCGAAAAAGTAGAAGATAGGGATTATGCCCCTGTAGAAGCATTAAATCTGTTAAAAGAAACAGCAACTGCTAAATTTCCTGAAGCGGCTGAAGCTCATATCCGTCTAGGGATTGATCCTAAATATACAGACCAACAATTGCGGACAACTGTAGCACTACCCAAAGGTACAGGACAGGTAATTCGGGTAGCAGTAATTGCTAGAGGTGAGAAAGTTACGGAAGCAACTAACGCTGGTGCTGATATTGCTGGTTCAGAAGAACTAATTGACCAGATTCAGAAAGGCATGATGGACTTTGATAAACTCATTGCTACACCAGATGTGATGCCACAGGTAGCAAAATTGGGTAAATTACTAGGTCCACGGGGTTTGATGCCTTCACCAAAAGGTGGAACAGTGACATTTGACATTGCTAGTGCGATCGCCGAATTCAAAGCAGGTAAATTAGAATATCGTGCTGACCGGACAGGGATTGTTCATGTTATGTTTGGTAAAGCTGCGTTTTCACCTGAAGATTTATTAATCAATCTGAAGGCATTACAAGAATCAGTTGATCGTAACCGTCCTTCAGGAGCTAAAGGTCGTTACTGGCGGTCATTGTATGTATCCTCTACTATGGGGCCATCAATTTCCGTTGACATCAGCGCACTAAGAGAATTAAAACTGACTGACGCTGCATAATTTGGTAATGGGTAATTGGTAATAGGTAATTGGTGATAGCCGAAATATGATTGCCAATTACCAATGGCAAATAACCAAAATTAAATACGCAAAGCCGGAGACAGCAGGTGCTAATAGCTTAATATCCTGCCGAGGTTGTAATTTTAAGCGACTAGAGTTTGTACAGCAAAACTGTAACAACGACAGCATTAAAAATACTCCTTTGAAACCCTGGCTAAGTTAGCTGGGGTTAATTGTTTTCGGTAAGTCAGCAAAAGGTGATAGGTGACAGGTGACAGGAAATCGTAGGTTGGGTAGAACAAAGACCAAACCCAACCCCATACTACTCATTTAAGTAGTGGAAATGTTGGGTTTCCTGCCGTCAACCCAACCTACGCAATTTAAGATTTTTAGCTCTAACACCAAGTGTATGGGGTAAAAACTCTCAACTAACAACTGACCACTGACAACTGACATTGGAGGTGAGATAAGTATGGGAAGAACGTTAGAAAACAAGAAAGAGATAGTAGCCGATCTCAAGGAAACCTTGAGTGAGTCAACCTTGGCATTCGTAATTGATTATCAGGGTTTGACAGTTGCCGAAATCACTGATTTACGTCGGCAATTGCGTCCTAGTGGTGCTGTATGTAAGGTGACAAAAAACACCTTAATGGGCATTGCCATTCAGGATCAGGAACAATGGCAACCAATGTCAGAATTACTCAAAGGTTCTTCTGCATTTGTGCTAGTTAAAGAAGATTTATCAGCAATCAAAGCTTATCAAGCATTCCAAAAAGCCTCCAAGAAAACAGAAATTCGTGGTGGTGTGATGGAAGGTCGTGTCCTAAGCGAAGCTGATATTAAAGCTTTAGGAGACTTGCCATCAAAGGAACAACTTATGGCTCAAATTGCTGGAGCTATCAACGGTGTGGCTACCAAGCTGGCTGTTGGTATCAACGAAGTTCCCAGTTCCTTGGCTCGCGCTTTACAAGCTGTCGCTGAAAAAGACAATAGCGATAGTGCTGAAAGTGCTTCCTAAATTAGTTGTAGTCATTCAAAACCAATAATTGACAGATCACAACTAACCACTAAAAACTAACAAATCAAACATTCTTTAGGAGTTATATCCATGTCTGCTGCAACCGAACAAATTTTAGAACAATTGAAATCTTTGACCTTATTAGAAGCTTCTGAATTAGTTAAGCAAATTGAAGAGGCCTTTGGTGTAAGTGCTGCTGCTACTGGTGGCATGGTCATGATGGCTCCTGGTGCTGGTGCTGGTGCTGCTGCTGAAGCGGTAGAAGAGAAGACCGAATTTGATGCAATTCTTGAAGCTGTACCTGCTGATAAGAAGATCGCGGTTCTGAAGATCGTCCGTGAAATCACAGGCTTAGGTCTAAAAGAAGCTAAGGACTTGGTAGAAGCTGCTCCTAAACCAGTTAAGGAAGCTGTAGCTAAAGAAGCTGCTGAGGATATCAAGAAGCGTATTGAAGAAGCTGGTGGTAAGGTAACAATTAAGTAATTAATTGGTAATTGGTAATTGGTAATTGGTAATTGGTAATAATTAATTACTGCCTCTTACCTCTTGCCTCTTACCCCTTGCCTAATTATCATCGCTTCAAAACGGACATTAGATATTGTGTTAGTGTAAAGGCATCAACGCCTAATTCTGTTCTTTCCTGTGCTGCTAAAATTCCTGCTTGGGAATGCCACCAAGTCGCAGTTGCTACTATATCTTCTATAGAAATTAATTTATTCATACTTGTAATTTGGGCTAAGAGTCCACCTAATAAACCAGTTAATACATCTCCACTGCCACCACGGGCTAAAGCTGGAGTGCTTTCGGGGTTGATCCAAACATGACCTTGAGGGTTAGAGATGGCGGTTCTTGCCCCTTTTAGTAGGATGATAGCCCTGGTTTCCTGGGCTGCTGTTTGTACTGCTGTAATTCTATTTGTGGGGGAAATATGGGGAAATAAACGATGAAATTCGCCCGTATGGGGTGTCAGTATGGTGGCTGCTGTGCGTTGTTGTATAGTTGGGATAGTACCTATTTGTGCCAAGATATTTAAAGCATCGGCATCGAGAATAAGAGGACATTCACATTTAATTATTTTGGGTATGAGTGGGGGATGATCTTTTGTTAAACCGGGTCCGCAAGCGATCGCACTAAATGAATTTAAGTCTGTATTTTCAGGTAATTGTAAATGAGATATTGCTCCTGTTTCTGTTTCAGGACAACCGATAATTAATGCGTCTGGTACATGGGAAACTAATAAGGATTTAATGGTTGCAGGAACAGCAATGGATAACATTCCTACTCCAGAAGCTCGCGCTCCTAAAGCTGTTAAAATTGCTCCTCCTGCATAACGTTGAGAACCACAAATTAAGAGTAAATGTCCTTGTTTATATTTATGAGTAGTTAGAGGACGAGGTAAAGGTAAAGTAGATAATGCTGTTGTGGAAGTTATGCGCTTTATTTGGGGACTATCACCTAAAACACCATGAATATCTGCTAAGGGAATATCAAAATCAATTAATTCTGCTTTGCCAATATAAGGTATTGCTTGTTCTGCCAATAAACCTTGTTTCCATAGACCTAAACAAAATGTATATTTTGCCTGAATAGCTGTGCCTAAAACTTCTCCTGTATCTGTGTGTAAACCGGAGGGTATGTCAATACTAATAATAGGCTGATTTCTGGCGTTAAAATAATTAATGGCTGTGGCGATAATATCAGTAATTTCTCTTTCTAAACCAAATCCAAATAGACCATCAACTAAAAAATCACAATTTGGTAATTCACTGATTTTTTGATAACAGGGAATACCTAAATTTCTGACATATTGAAAATGCTGGAAAGTTAATTCTTTTAATTTAGAAAAAGGTTGATAAATCCAAACTTGATAACCTCGAAAATACAGTTCACGTCCTACAACTAAAGCATCTGAGCCATTATGGCCAGGACCTGCTAAAATTCCTACACATTGCCCAGGAGAAATAATCGCCTGTAAGCGTTGGGAAATAAGTCCTCCGACCTTTTCCATTAAGGCTGCAACAGGCATTCCGGCTGTAAATATTCGAGTTTCAATGTCCCGCATTTGGGAGGCTGTAACAACAAATTGATCTTTGGTCATTTCTTAGTTGTTAGTTGTCAATTATGAAATTATTTCCCGTAATAAACTCTAGCGTTGCCATAGCCGGACTTTTTGAGTAGATGATTCCATTGTTCTGCTTCTGAGCGATCGCTAAATGGTCCAATTGCTATATGCGCTCCTCGTGGTTGAGTTCTCATAGAGACATTAATATTGATATTATTCATATTGAGTGTCTGGCGAATTTCCTCTCCAACATAACGTAAGTTATTAGTAGTATGAGGAATAACTACATAGTAAGAGTTTCTCCTTGCTTGTTGAAAGTTATTAGTATAGTTTGATGGATTACTGATAGAACTATCATAATAAGGCATAACTTGTGATCCAGAAGCATAAGCTGTGACTTCTCTATTTTCACTATTAACAATACCTGCGCCAAAAATACCACTTAATTCTAATTCTTTGATTCGTCTTTGGGCATTAGATTGGCCAGTAAAAACTCCAGCTTGGATCACATTACGACCGTTGTAATTACGAATATAAGCAGTCCTTTCAATCTGTTTTACTCGTTGCAACATTTGGGAACTACTATCATTAACATAAACAAAATATTTATCCAAATTTGGGTCATATTGTGTATATTGTTGACCTTGATAATATTGGTAATTTTGATTATTAAATTCTATTGGTCGTATTGGTTGAGACTGTGCTAATAATAAATTTTTCTGGGGTATTTGGGCGTGAACGAGGTTAGATTCTGAGCTTATACCCCAGTATCCACTCACAACTAAGGAAAATACAGAGAAACCAATCAAACGGTTTAGTTTTAAATTCAGCATATTTGTCACCACTTATGGTAGAAGTTTTTTCCTACCTATTATTTTAATCAGGATCTAATTACAACGGAAGGAATAATTCAAAGTTGGTAGTCATGAATTTATCCTGGAAAGACCCAAGTCCTGACTAGGAAATTATTTCCAGATTTTTTACATTACTTAATTTACTTAGGTTTGCTGCCATTTACTTACTTATGCTAGTATGTTAAAATATTGTTAACTGTGATAAAATAGGGAGCTTGTTTTTGGTGTTTATCGCCAAAATCAGCCGTCAGCACTTTGAAAAGTGTGAATTATGAAAAAAGTTGTCGTTGGTCTTTCTGGTGGCGTTGATAGTTCCGTAGCAGCCGCTATTCTCCATAATCAGGGCTATGATGTAATTGGTTTAACCCTTTGGCTAATGAAAGGCAAGGGGCAATGTTGCTCTGAAGGAATGATTGACGCGGCTGATATTTGTGAACAATTGGGTATTTCCCATGAAGTTGTGGATATTCGGGATGTTTTTCAAACGGAAATAGTTGATTTTTTAGTTACTGGTTATAGTGTGGGAATTACACCGTTACCTTGTTCTCAATGTAACAAGACGGTGAAATTTGGTCCGATGGTGCAATATGCACGGGAGAAATGGGAATGTGACCAAATAGCTACAGGTCATTATGCCCAAATTCGCTATGATGATGCTAGTAATCGTTACCAATTGTTACGAGCGGTTGCCCGAAACAAAGATTAGTCTTATTTTCTCTATGATTTGTCTCAAGATTTATTAGGGGCGGCAATTTTTCCTCTGGGAGAACTAAACAAAAGTGATACTCGGAGAATTGCCAGTGAATACAATTTAAAAACAGCCGATAAACCAGAAAGTCAAGATTTATGCTTGGTAGAAAGCAACGGTTCAATGCGGGCATTTTTAGACAAATATTTAGCTCCTAAACCCGGTGATATTGTGGATACGGCGGGTAAAGTTTTGGGACAACATGATGGTGTACATCATTACACAATTGGTCAAAGAAAAGGTCTAGGTATTGCGGCGGCTGAACCTTTGTATGTAATTGAATTAGATGCGGTGAATAATAGAGTGATTGTAGGCGATCGCACCAAAGGAACACAACCAGAATGCACAGTTAACAGAGTAAATTGGGTATCCATAGCTGAACCGACAACTCCCATCCGTGCAGAAGTACAAATTCGTTATCGTTCTCAACCTGTACCAGTAACCGTAATTCCTTTAGAAGATTCTCGCGTGCGTTTAGTATTTGATGAACCCCAATTCAGTATCACCCCAGGACAAGCAGCAGTTTGGTACGATGGCGATCGGGTATTAGGTGGGGGAATTATCGAACAGTTTAGTTGAATTTGTAGGAAATAGATAAAATCATCATTTTATGTCTAGCGGTAATTGGTAGATTACCGCTGTTTTTAGCTTCTTTTGCGTAATATAACCACGGACTACCAATCATAGTAGAAGCAGCCCAATAATAATTTTGATAAATGTACTAAGGTTTAAATCCATATCAAAATCAAACTCTGTTCAGAGATCAAATAGGAGTCCTATATAAATTTAAGAAATATACCACTTCTCATTTAAGTACAAGTAGGTTAATAATAGAGAATATACTTCAATACCTTCGCCAATACCCTGAAACCCTATTGATATCGTAACGATTTTATTAGGTTTGGGACTTATATTTGGAAAATTTGTATAGGTATTGATACTTGTAAATAAAAAATAATTGGCGATGATAACACAAGCGCTATCTTCTGGAACTTTAGTCAATAATCGCTACCAAGTTCAGTATCAACTTGGGGAAGGAGGTTTTGGGCGTACTTATGTAGCAAAGGATACGCAGCGATATAATGAACTCTGTACAATCAAAGAATTTGCACCTAATAGCCAAAATATTACAGATTTCCAAAAATGCTGGGAACTTTTTCAAAGAGAAGCGGAAACATTATATAAATTAGATCACCCACAAATTCCTAAATTCTTAACAAAATTTGACGAAAAGGGACGGCATTTTGTTATTCAGGAGTATATAGAAGGTCATACTTATGAAAGTTTATTACAACAAAAACAGCAAGAACAGGAACAATTTTCAGAACAAGAAGTAATTAAGTTACTAAAAGAATTACTACCGATTTTACAATACATTCATGATAAAAATTTATTTCACCGCGATATTTCACCTGATAACATAATTCAACCCAACGATCCAATAAAACCAGCAGTATTAATTGATTTTGGTGTCGTTGGATATTTAGAAGGTGGTACATCTGTTGGCAAAATGGGTTATGCACCACCAGAACAAATGGGAGGTGGCCAATGTTCACCTAGTAGTGATCTTTATTCATTAGCGGTAACAGCTATTGAATTATTAACAGGAAAACCCCCTGATTTATTATTTGATAGTAATTATCTGAGATGGAAATGGCAGAAATATACAACTGTAAGCAATACATTAGCTAATATTTTGAATAAAATGTTGGAAACTAGACCAACAAATCGGTATAGTTCAGCCATAGAAGTTTTAAATGCTATAAAGTCATTAAATAATGATTCAGGATTTACGAATAAGTTAGTCATAAGTATAAGTACAGGAGTATTTTTAGTTGCTGCTACTATGATTTCCGGCTATATTCCTATTATTTGTAATGGCTTGAATAATTGTCATTTTGATGAAAAGAAGAATGATATAGAAATAATGACTGATCAAAAACCAACACCAAGTTCTCAATCTTCAGAGCAACCATTTGTAATTCCAAATTCAACAACTTTATCCTCTTGTGAAGAAGATCCTAGTCAATGTAAAAACCCCAATCCTAAAATATTAGATACACCAACGCCAGAACAAAGTATTAATAATAAACAAAAACCCATTAAAAGAAACTTTAAAAAAATGCCAGAGATAAAAATAAATACAACAAAAAAAATACCATCTTGTGATGATGTTTATTTTGGAAATTGCTTAGAAGACGATAAACCAAGAAATAAAAAAAATACGAAAACAGATAAACCAATAGTTAACACTAATTCCAATTCAAAGTCTAATAATGAATCACCGATAAATGACACCAAAGATAAAACTAAGTCTAAGAAACTACCATCATGCAAAGATGTATTTTTTGGTGAATGTTCAGAATAATCTTGAGTAGTAAACAGGGTAAACTAAGTTAATTAAATATAAACTAAAATAATAGTGTATGAAAAATACAAATAATTACTTGCAAATATTCTGGTTAGTCATTTTGTGCTTATCATTATCTGTTCCCCAGAAAGCCATTGGTTCTTTACTGATTACCCAAAAAAATACACAAGAGGAAGAAATAAAAGATATTCCTAAAACAGAAGAATTAACAAATAATCTAGAAAATGAATCTAATATTATTAATCAAACATACCTTTTAATAAAGTTAAGTGACCGTCGTGTTTACGTTTATCAAAACAAAGAAATAAAAAGTAGTTATCCTGTAGCTATAGGTAAGAAAGGATGGGAAACGCCTACAGGCGAATTTGAAATTATTAATATACAATATAAACCTATTTGGATAAATCCATTCACAAGAAAGCTAACTCCCCCAGGTCCTAAAAATCCAATGGGTTTAGCATGGATAGGTTTTTGGAATGATGGAAAAGGACAAATAGGTTTTCATGGTACACCTGATGAAAAATTAATTGGTAAAGCAGTTTCTCATGGTTGTGTACGCATGAAAAATCAAGATGTTATGAAACTATATTATATAGTTTTTATAGGTATGAAAGTGAAAGTAGTTCCCTAGTTTTATAAAGTTAGTAAAGTGTGCCGAAAGTTAATAAATTATTAATTATCAATTTAGGACAGTTGACACACTATTTAAGTAGATTCAATTCAAAGTAAATTTAGAAAACCTCAAGATTTTTTATCAGTTTCTAAACATCTACCCCAAAAAACATCCTCACAATCAGGTAAATCATAATCCATAGGTTTTTTTGATGTTGGAGGATTTATAAGACGAGTAACAGATTGAGAAAGACGATTCAATGGATTTATAGCAGGCCAACTTCCAGATACAAGTGGTCGTAATTCAAAATGCAAATGAGGACCAGTAGAGTTACCTGTACTACCAACTTTCCCAATTACAGTTCCTACAGATAGAGATTGTCCTACTTGAACGGAAATTTTAGAAAGGTGAGCATATATAGTCTTTTCTGAGGGGTTGGTATGTTTCAATACAACTGCATTACCAAAACCACCATACCAACTAGCTAAGACAACCTCTCCAGACCTAGCGGCTAAAACAGGTGTTCCAGAAGGGGCTGGGAAGTCAATTCCTCGATGAAGTCTAGACTTTCTTGTAATTGGGTGTATTCTCCAGCCAAAACCTGAAGAAATGCGATATTTTTTAGTGAATGGATAGCTTAAAAGAGCATTACCCACTGCTGCTAGCTTTATGGTTTCGCCTTGAATAGGATTAATCATTCTGTCGGTTAAGACATCCTTATCCGCATTATCTATCGAAACGTGACTGAAAGGAATATCAATAGGATAGCTAAAATCCTTAGCTACTGCGTTCAAAAAGTTACCACTGATAACAGTTATTACACTAGCTACAAAAGCTAATGCGTAAAGAAAATATCGTTGCATAGAATCCTACACTCTGGGTTTAACATTGGTAAATGCTATTCTTATTTAGCTAGAAACCATCAAGCTGTAATTAGTATCATAATAACAACAGTAATTAAACTTATACAAATATTTACAAAAACTTTAAATCGCTTTATTGACAGTCAATTTACTGATCATATATACTAAGTTGCAACACTCATGTTAAAAAATATAGTCTTAATTTTACCAAGCGTGAGTAGTTTTAAGTGCTTAATAATATCCTTTTAGCAATCGGAGACATATAACAACTATGAACTTCAAGAAACTTACATGGCTAACATTATTTTTAATGGTTTTAGCATCTATACCTATGTCACATCAACCTAGTAGGGCAGAAAAAATAGGGCGAGGTAAAGGTGTATTTTCTTGTGGTCCTTACACTGGTCCATTTAAAGAGTTTCAGGGAAAACCAGCTACTATTGCTATAAATAAAAAGCTAGAACAAAGAGGAATTATTGTGTGGACTGGTGAAATGGCAGGTGGTTGGGATCCTCAAAAAAGATGTGATATAGTTACATACAAGTTCAATCTTAACCAAGAGAAGGGAAATTTAATCAGTATAATTCCTGGTAAATCAGATAATAATTTACCTGTTTTGTGTGCATCTCCATCACCGGATATACCAACCAAAATTATTAGTTGTTCAGACGAAAGAATACTTATGACTTTGAGACCAGGAGATAATGCTTCAGATTTTATTAGAGACTTAGCTGAAATAAATGTAAATTCAATGGCAAAACCTCGTAATCATAGATCCAGATTATTGAGATGCCATTCCTCTCAATATATCTTTGATAAGAACGGTCATGAAGTATGTCGAAACGGTGCTATTGTTGGTATTAATGTGCAGTCATTAAAAGAAGGGGAAGAGATGAAAGGTGGTAACGTTACCAGGGAACCGAAAAAGTGTCAAATGTTTGATCCGGATTGTTAATCATCTTAGCTGCCTGGATGTTTATTACAAAAAAAATTGCGGAATCCCTTATGTTAGATTTGATGAGCTACTATAGTATTTTGTGTGTAATTAAATTATGCCTATCGGGAGATTATTATCAGTCCAACATAAAGGGACTATTATATAGATTTAATACTGTATTTTCAGTTACATCACAACCTTGTGATCAAGCAAAATTTTTTACTGTTAAAGTGAAACAGGGCCAAGGTTGGGGATCAGGATTTATTCTCAATAAAGAGGGAGTTAAATATACCTTAGTTACTAATGCTCATGTTCTGACAACTCAAAATAAATATAAGATAGAAACATATAATAAGAAAGAATATACAGCTATAGTTTTACATAGATTTGATAAGGATAAATTAAAAGGAGATGATGTCGCAGTATTACAATTTGATAGTTATGATGATTATCCAGTTGCTAAGTTAGAATCTCTGGTAAAGATAGGACAAAAAGTAGTAGCTTCAGGCTTTCCTTTAGAAGCATCTCCTGATCGTCCATTGGGTTTTTTCTGTACAGAATTATCACAACTATCATTTACTTTAGCAAAACCAATGGAAGAAGGCTACCAATTAGGTTATTTTTCTAGTTTACCTAATGGTATGAGTGGTGGTCCTTTATTAAATTCTGATGGGAAAGTTGTGGGTATTAATGGTAAAACAGACCCAACAATTTTTATAAATCCAAATCTTTACCGTTATAAGGATGGTTCGCTAGTCAATGAGTCTTTAGATTTACTATCTAGTTCTAGTTGGGCTATTCCCACAAAAACAATTGTTAATCTAACATCAAAATTTATTAATCTCAATAATACATTAGCTTCACCTAAGCCCATAATTCAAAATAGAGAATTGGTAACTTTAGAAGATAAACTAAGAAAAAGTACAGTTGTTATTAGCGATTACAATCCATCAAATTCAAAATTACCAGTTAATTCATTTAGTTCGGGAGTAATTTTTGCCAAAGAAGGAAAAAACTACTATGTTTTAAGCATTAATCATCAAGTAAGTAAAAAATCCAAATATGGGATATTTGATGGTAATTTACAAGAAAAATATCCAGCAACTATTATTAAAAACTATCCTAGTCTTGGTTTATCTATTTTGAGATTTACTTCCGAATATGAATATAATATTGCTAATCTTGGTGGATTAAAACCACTTCAAGCTAATGTTAATGTGAAACTTGCTGGTTGGAGTGGTACACAAGCTAATAATTTTTATTTAGTTGATGGTAAAATAAACAATATTCAGTCTTTTATACCAGATAGTAAATTTTCTCACTCTGACAAAATGAATCACGTGATGCTGGGTAGTGGTGTTTTCAGTGACAGAGGTGAATTATTAAGTATTTATACTAAATACAGTCAAGAAAATAACCAAATGTATTTTATACCTATGAATCTTTTTGTGAAAATTGCTCCCTGGAATATTCAGAAGATTTTGTCTAAGTAGAATAGTATAGATATACTTAAATTATGATAGTTAAATAATAGTAAATATCAGCAAATGTTTATTTACAGAATATCATAAATTATGATATTCTAAACTTAACAGTATTATTTTACTCATACGTAAATGAGAAAAGCAAATTAAGAATATATTGAAAATACATAATTCTTTGTAGCTTCACCAGTTTCTTTTTATTAAGTGTCGAGTTTATTTTCCGATCAATACCCATAAGCTAAATGTATAAATTGTGGGAGATAGTTAACAATAATCTTAGTTATCAGAGGTAGATTCAACATATGAACACAATCAGCCAATTTGGAATTTTTATACTTGTGCTAACCTGTATGCAAACTGGAGTGGTGCTCGCACAAACTGATTGTCCTGTCAATGAAACAGCTAAAGGTGTGGTAGTTAAAATAGAAGAACAACTAGAAGATATTGGTTCACAACCACAGATTATTGGTTCTGGAGTTATTCTGAAATCAATAGATCAGAAATACTATATTCTGACAAATCAACACGTAGTAGAAAATATTAAAGATAAGGCAACATACAAAGCCATAATTGATTCTGTCAACTTAAAATCTTCTTCTATAAATGATCAGCTAAATCCAATTGAACAACCAGACGAAAATTTACAACAAGTTCCACTAACTATAACTAAAGTTGGATCTGATAAACCTGATCCAGATAATCGTGATAAAGATTTTGCATTGTTAGAGTTTAAAAGTAATAAACTCTATAATAGTGCTATTCTCCCATCAGCTAACACAGAAGTTCAAGAAGGAAATACTGTTTATGCGACAGGGTTTCCTGACACTACCAAGAGATTTAGATGTGTACCTTTAACAATAATTCCTACAACTATCAAGTTTAAAGTTTTAACTTATGAACCAAAAGGTTCAATTAATGTTGATACAGGTATGAGTGGTGGTGCAATTACAAATTATCCTCTCAATCAATTGTTGGGAATACACAAAGGGGCTTTAAGTGGTATTGGAGATAATCAAAGTAAAGAAGGTATTGGTATTCTATTAAGTGTAATTGAAGCTGAGAAAGAATTTCTGCCATATTTTCAAGAAATTAGAAAAGCTATGGAAGGTAGTCCTGAAATTACTCCACCTAATCCTATTAATCCAGGAGTAACTAATATACAAAATCCAAGAAATAAACCTTTCCAGGGCTTATTTAACAAACCTGTCGATGGTGGTTATTGGTAGAAAATAAACCTTAACTAATGTCTCAATGTTTCCTAAATGATCAGTTTCAATGATATCCTGATTGTTGTTGTTTTAATAATCAAAACCTCATTTTAGCAAAGGATAAAACCATGTCAAATGTAACTTTTTTACACAAAAAACTTTTCTTTTCTATAATAACATCCATATTGTGCTTGGGTGTCTTAGACTATCAACCTGTGTCTGCACAAAATGATAGTTCTAATAAGAATAACTCTTCTAACGGTACTCAGAATAATCAAGATTCTGATACAAACCAACCTAAAAAAAGTTCTGATACAAACCAACCTAAAATAAATTCTGATACAAACCAACCTAAAAAAGATTCTGATACAAACCAACCTAAAAAAGATTTTGATACAAACCAACCTAAAAAAGATTCTGATACAAACCAACCTAAAAAAGATGCTCAAACAGATCCTTTTTGTCCCTCTGGAAAATATGAAACACCTCCAGATAACAACAATCCATTATTAACAATTAGTATACGATTGCCTAAGTCTGGACAATGGTTAAATTCAGCTTATCAACCTCAAAAGCTTGTTCAACCTATAGGTTTAATATTTCAGAAACAAGGCAAATTAACGATTGTCTATAAAGATGCTGCTTCCTCACCTGTTTATAGAGATGTTACTTATGAACTTTGCCAAGATAATATCGAAAAAGTGAAAAGAGACGGAATAAAAGATATAAGCAATTTTGGTAAAATGGGTATTAATATCAAACTGGATGAAAGTAGAAGTATTAATACCATTTTTGAAATTAAAACTGATGCTAAAGCTAAACCTTTGTCACTACAAATGGAATTGCTTAAATTAAAATCAGGACAAACAAGACCAGAAAAGTTTACTCCAGACAGAAGCGTATTTTTTAAGCCTCTTCCTTTTAACCTGGATTTTGTAACTTTACCATAAAAGAAAAATAATAAGGTGCGTCAGATTTGATAACTGCATTATCATTAAATCGTCTAATATCTGACGCACCCTACATAATCAACTTTGTGGTAGTGGTTTTAGTGATTCCTTAATCTTATTCACAGTCTCCATTACTTCTTTATATCTCTTATCATTTCCCTTTTCTTGATATAAGTCCGCAGATTTTTGATAATCTTGAACTGCATCCTGTAGTTGATTTTGCTGTTGATAGGCAATTCCTCGATGGTAGAAATAATCTGGATTATTCGATTGTAATTCTATAGCTTTATCAAAATCTGTTAATGCTTCTTTAGATTTTTGTAATGCTAAATAAGCAATACCTCGATTATAATAACTCTCTGGTTTCTTGCCATCAAGTTTTATTGCTTCAGTAAAATCTTGTAATGCCTGTTCTGGTTCTGGTGTTTTCAAGGCTAAATAAGTGCTACCCCGGTTATTATAACCATCCACCAGTTTAGGATTTAAAGTTATGACCTTATTAAAATCTTTTAAGGCATTGGTAAGGTCTTCTTGTGTAAAATACATAGAACCACGATTTAAAAATGTTCTTGTATTTTTAGGATCTAATTCAATTACTTTTTTATAATCTTTCAGAGCGTGTTCTGTTTGATTTCTCATTCTGTGGATATCTCCTCGATAGTTATATCCCTCTACGAGTTCATTTGCATACCAAAGAGCTTGGTTAATGTCAGCATTTGCTTTTTCGTAGTCTCCTTGTTCGTAGTATGCAATACCTCTATTAAGATAAGCTAGAGGGTTACAAGGTGCTAATCTCATGGATTCTGTATAGTCTGCGATCGCTCCCTGATAATCTTTTTTTCTCTGTTTGGCAATTCCTATATTTGTCAAAATGGCTGGATCATAAGTACCTGATAAGTTTACTATTGAATTGGCTTGATTAAAAGCAGCGATCGCTCCATCATAATCTTTTCTTTGTAGCTTTTTTAAACCTTCTTGAAACAGTTTTTTATACTTCTGTTCCTTGCTATTTCCAGAAAATTTTCTTCTTTTTGATGAGTCAGAAGTTGCATTTTGTTTTAACTCAGTTTCTCCTGTTCGTTGATTAATTGCTACACTTTTACAAGCAGTTTTTTTATTTTCAGCCAATGATGTAAAATCACTAGTAGTTTTAGCTTGAGCAACTGAACAAGCTAATATTAAAACTAGTCCAAAGGTAGAAGCACTAATACTACGTGGAATTAATTTCATATTCGTTAATAAGATAACTAAATTTCACATTCTGATTGTATCAGATATGTCTTAAAAAGAACATCTTATAACTAAGTTTTCGTCAAGCGGCGATCGCTCATGAAAGAATTTGCTTTACCATTGGCATTCACCGTCCAAGATGGTCAAACCATAACCTTTGCAGGTTTAACGTCCTTTGGTTTTAGTCCCAATGAACTGTTCACTATTACCTATCTCCTTCAATGTTGCTGAAGTTGCTGAGGAGTTAAATGGGAATGGACAACTTGACCATCACGAAACCAAACAATGCGCTTAGTTTGACTAGCCACTTCTGTCTCATGGGTGACAATGACAACAGTGATACCACTGCTATTGAGTTCACTAAATAAGTCTAATACCTCTTGGGTAGTGTGAGAGTCAAGTGCGCCGGTGGGTTCATCGGCCAGGAGAACAACGGGACGGTTAACAATGGCGCGGGCGATCGCTACCCTTTGTTGTTGTCCTCCAGATAATTGTGTAGGTTTATTTTGGAGGCGGTTTTCTAAACCGACTTTAATTAATGTTTCTGTAGCGCGTTCTTTTCTTTCCCCTGGTTTAATCCCAGCATACACCATAGGCAGCATCACATTTTCTAGGGCTGTTAATTGGGGTAATAAATGGAATTGTTGAAAAACAAATCCTAATTTTTTATTGCGAATATGTGCCAATTCTGTATCATCCATTTGGGCAACATTAACATTATCTAAATAATAATTCCCACCACTAGGACGATCTAAACAACCGATAATATTCATCGCTGTAGATTTACCAGAACCAGAAGGCCCCATAATTGAACAATATTCACCTGTTTCGATCACCAAATTCACATTATTGAGGGCTTTAACCTCTATTTCGCCAATGCCATAAACTTTGAAAATATCCTCTAAACGAATGATTCCTGATTGTGGTGTAGAATCAGAAATATTCTCATAGTTAAGAGTTAAAGTATTATCCATAAATATTCATCCTCTGATGTTAAATGAACAATTAAAAACTATGCCGTTCTCAGTGCTACCATAGGATCGAGTTTTGCTGCACGACGAGCAGGAACTACACCAAAAAATAAACCAATACCACCAGAAACACTAGCAGCTAAGACAACTGCACTGATTGAAATAGTAGATTCTAAAGGAGTTAATACTCCTACTAACATAATGCTACCACTACCCACAGCAATACCGATTAAACCACCCGCTACTGATAAAATTACAGCTTCAATAATAAATTGCAAAAGAATATCTTTTTGAGTTGCACCGATAGCTTTACGCAATCCAATTTCTTGGGTACGTTCAGTGACAGAAACTAACATAATATTCATAATACCAATACCACCAACAAATAGAGAAATACTAGCAATAGCTGCTAACATTGTAGTTAATGCTCCAGTAATTGTATTGCTAATATCTAAAAGATTCTTTTGGGTTTGAATGCTAAAATCATCTTCACGGACAATTTTATGTCTGCGTCGTAGTAAGTTAGTAATCTGAAATTCTGCTGCTGAGATACTGTTTTCATCTTTAGCAGATACAGAAATCAAAGAAATATTAATTCCATAGGGAGATGTTCTCCCCACTAAACGACTATACATGGTATTAATTGGTATGAAAACTGTATCATCATTGTTATTACTAAAAGCTGAACCTTTAGCTACTGTTAAACCAATCACTTCAAAAGTAATATTTTGAATGCGAATTTTTTGACCAATGGGATTTTGATTATCAAATATTTTGTTAGCTAAATCTGGTGCTAATACGGCTACTCTTTTACCACGTTTAAGATCGAAATCATTAAAAAATCTGCCTTGTTTAATTTCAAAACTTCTCACGGTTACATAATTTGGCGTAGTTCCAATCACTGTGGTTGTGGTACTTTTATTGCGATAGGTAACAGTCGTTCTATTATTAATTTCTGGGGCAACTTCTTTAACTGCACGAACTTGTTGAGCAATGGCTTTTGCATCTTGTAAAACCAAAGTTCTCGGTGTTGTAGTCACTCTTCCCCGACTGCCTGGACTACCAGGAACAATAAATAATGTATTCGGACCTAATGATTCAAATTGCTTATTTGCTAAGGTTTGTGCGCCTTCTCCAATACCAATCATGGCAATAACTGAAGCATTACCAATAATAATTCCTAACATAGTTAAACTACTACGCAATTTATTAGCTAATAAGGTAGTAGTTGCCATTTTCACACTTTCTAAAATGTCCATAATTTCTGATTAATAATGTTAATTGACTTTTGTTTAACAATTTTAGCAAAACTCAACACCAGGACTATTAATAAATAAATTATATCTTCATTGTGCATTATTGGTAAAACTTACGTTAAACTGAAAAAAATAAACCAAGGTGATGAAGTTGCTATGGTATTAACAAAACCAACTATCCCAACGCCAACTACATCTGAACAAGATCAAACCCTACTCCCTGACCATACACAACTACCAGATTCAGATGGGACTTTTGTGAAAAATTTTCAAGAATTACCTCAAAGTATCATTCTCACAACTTCTATAGAACCAATTTTACAAAAACTACACCCGGACGGACGTTATTGCATTGGACAAGATAGTGGTATTTATTGGCGAATTACAGAACCACCCATAAAAGGAGCAGAAGCACCAGATTGGTTTTATGTTCCTGATGTTGACCCTTTATTAGCAGGAGAATATCGCCGTTCTTATGTGATGTGGAAAGAAATTGTTGCCCCATTGATTGCTATAGAATTTGTTTCTGGAGATGGTTCAGAAGAAAGAGATACTACATCATTATATGACATTGATGAAAAAACTGGAGAACCCAAGAAACCTGGTAAATTCTGGGTATATGAACGGGCAATTCGCATTCCCTTTTATGGTATTTATGAAGTCAAAAAAGCTTCTGTTGAAGTATATCATTTAGTAGATGGCAAATATGAAAAAATGTCAGCTAATGAAAGAGGACATTATTACATCCCACCCATGGAGGTAGAGTTAGGTATTCAACAAGACACGGAAATACCCTGGCTACGCTGGTGGACTCAAGATGGTGAGATGCTGTTAACTGGTAATGAACGGGCAGACCAGGAACAACAAAGGGCAGACCAGGAGCGACAAAGGGCAGACCAGGAACAACAAAGGGCAGACCAAGAGCGACAACAAAAAGAAAAATTAGCGGCATATCTCAAATCTATCGGTATTAATCCTGATGAAATTCCCTAATTATTTCTAATCATTCCGGGGAGAGGATAAAATCCCCAACTTCTTCGATTAATTGCCTCCACAAACTATAAATTGATATTAGAAGTTGGGGTGTGGATATTAATAATTGCTCTGTCCAAATACTTACCATAGTTCCAACTTTTTAGATAATAAAATTAGTTTTTTCATATTACCTATTTGTAGAATTTTTACTACTATCTCCAGGTGTACGCTGCATATCTTTGGGCAAATCAATAAAGATTCTATCACCTGCTTTCAGACCATCTACAACTTGAATTTGATTATCAATATTTGCTCCTATTTTCACTAAATGAAATTGGGGTTTATTGTTTTTATCCAATAACCACACGCCTGTTTTCCCTTTCCCCGTTACAATTAATTCCTGGGGAATTAACAGCGCATTATTAATATTATTACCCAGAAATGTTACTTCGCTCACATTCATCCCTGATCGCAATTTTTCCGCTCCCGTATCAATTCCAATCCGCACCTGAAATGAGGTAACATTCTGATCAATTACCGCTTCAGGAGCAATTAAACGTACTCTACCTTTAAACACTTCATCAGGGTAAGCGTCTATGGTAATTTCTACTTTTTGACCTTGTTTAATTTGGGGAATATCTACTTCTGGAACATTAGCTAAGACTTCTAATCCTCTAGCTAAAGCTACTATAGAAGTGGAGGTAGCAGAAGCATTACTAGAGGCGGAAATTGCTGGACTGACATAAGCTCCAATGGTGGCATATCTTTGAGTAACAATTCCTGAAAATGGAGCGCGAATAATTGTATCCTCTAGTTGAACTTGTTGCTGTTTTAATTGAGCCTCTGCACTAGATACTGCTGCTCTTAATCTCGCAATTTCTTCAGGACGATTACCATTTTCTAATTTTCTTAATGCTTCCCGTTCTTGCTTAACTATTGCTTGTTGCTTTTGAATATCTTCCTTGCGGTTGCCAATTTTTAGTAATGAAAATCGCTTTTGTGCTTCTTCTAAATTAGCCTTGGCTCTTCTATTTTCACTGATATATTGTTCTAAAGTATCTTGAGAAACAGCTCCATTTTTTGCTAAATCTTGGTAACGTTTTAACCGAGATTGAGCTAGTTCTAAGGACGCTTTTGCTGAGTTTATTTGAGCTTGTGCTTGTTGAATTTCCTGTAACCGGTTGCCATCACGAATAATTTCTAATTGCGCCTGGGCTTGGGCAACACGGGCTTTAGCTTGGCCTATTTCTTCGGGACGACTTCCAGCTTTACTTTCTGCTAACTGTGCTTTGGCCTGTGCTAAATTTGCTTTGTATTGGAGAATTCGCATTTTAATTTCGGAATTATCCATACGGCCAATAATTTGTCCTTTTTCTATTGTTTGTCCCTGTTCAACATTTAATTCTGCTAATAGTCCCGAACTTTTAGGACTAATATTCACACTTTGTACTGGTTGAACTTTACCACTAGCAGTAATGCGGACAGTTACGCTTTTTGCTTCTACGGGAACAGTCAATTTGTTAATATCTAGAGCTTTGTTTCCTGGCTTGATACTTGTTAATATAATTGTTGTTCCGGCAATTAATACACCACTAGCAATTAAACCTGTTAACCAGCGTAATGGATATTTTATTTTTTTGCGAATTAGGGGAATTTCGATGTAAAAAATCATGGTAAGTAGGTTGGCGTTAAAAATTGTTGTTGAGGTAAAGGAACAGGGAACAGAGAACACCGAAGGAAGTTTTGGGCGATTTTACTTTTCTTCACATACTTTAAAATTTTTTGGTTGACCTACTTAGAAACTCTAAACCTAAATTAAAATGTGGCTTACTTATATGAAAATAGCTTTAAGTATGTACAGAATCCTGTATGGCTGCGCCACACAAGCTATAAAAAATCAAATAGGAGTTGTATATCTGTATTATCCAATACAAGCATTCAGATGATTTAGTTTATCGTCTGAGAGGGTGATTTGTGTATTTTGCGAACTTGTATACATTTCTTAACTATAATATCATATTTATGTTTGATTAGGGATCATGACTTATTTCATGTTTTTATATGCTAGATCCCGGACTTGTTAAGAGGATGTTTGAAAAGTCCCTCATGGTGTATCAAATGTTTTTAGATCCCCCTAAATCCCCCTTAAAAAGCTATCCATTACCCACATCTTTCTTAACATGAAATTTGACAAAAAGGAGTAGTTATGCGGGGGGGGGAGGAAGACAAAAGATGATCAATGACTCTAATTGAAGACAAGGAGAGAAAAGAGAGATTGAAAAAGCCTCATT